>NZ_JAVJUO010000023.1:0-66169 GCF_040220555.1 Coleofasciculus sp. C1-SOL-03 | reverse complement strand
TTTTAATAATTCAAACTTCACTAGTCAAACGTCAAAGTTATATAAAACAGGGGATTTGGCTCGATATTTGCCCAATGGAGAGATTGAGTATCTTGGTCGCATTGACCACCAAGTAAAAATTCGCGGCTTCCGCATTGAGTTAGGGGAAATTGAAGCGGTGTTAAGGACATATTCCCAGGTCAAGGAAGCCGTGGTTGTTGCTAGGGAAAACCAATCGGGCGATAAGCGCTTAGTTGCCTATATTGTTCCTGATTCAGACACAAGTATCGACACGATCGCTCTGCGTGGCTTTCTTCAACAGAAGCTGCCGGATTACATGATGCCAGCTACTTTCGTCATCTTGGAGGCACTCCCCCTAACCCCTAATGGCAAGATAGACCGCAAAGCCTTGCCTGCACCGGATATATCCAGGAGCGAGGTGGGCTTTGTTCCACCCCGCAATCCGACAGAAGAGAAATTGGCTGCTATTTATGCCGATGTTTTAGGACTGGAGAACGTCAGTATTCATGACAATTTCTTTGAGTTAGGCGGTCATTCTCTATTAGCCACCCGAGTCATTTCTCGCTTACGGGAAGCATTCCAGATGGAGTTGCCCCTACGCAGCCTGTTTGAGAAACCAACTGTGGCACTGTTGAGCGATCGCGTTGAAACGATGCGTTTAGCTCTCACTCAAGGTTCGCAACCTCCCGTTGCGGTTGGAAACGGTCGAAAGGAAATAGAATTATGAAAACCATTGATGAATTTTTATCTGACCTTTATCGTCTGGATGTCAAGCTCTGGGTTGAACAGGGTCGCTTGCGTTGTAATGCTCCGGAGGAGGTACTAACACCCGACCTCAGCGCTCAACTCGGCGATCGCAAAGCTGAAATCATCGCGTTTCTAGAAGCCGCTAATCTTGCTTCAACCTCTACCTCTGACAGGATTCAATCAGTTGCGCGAGCGGGAAACCTCCCCTTATCCTTTGCCCAGCAGCGGTTATGGTTTCTCGACCAAATGGAACCGGGCAACCCCCTTTACAATATCTCTGGGGCTGTACGTCTCAAGGGTTCGCTCAATGTAGCCGCCTTGGAGCAGAGTTTCAATGAAATCGTGCGCCGCCATGAAGCCTTACGCACTACCTTTAAGACGATAGACGGTCAGCCAGTCCAGGCAATTACCCCGACCTTAAGGTTGGCACTACCTATACTAGACTGGCGGCAGTTAAAGGACGACGAACGAGAGGCTGAAGTCCTACGCTTAGCAGATGAGGAGCGAGAGCGACCGTTCGACTTAGCCCAAGGACCACTTCTGCGAATTACCCTAGTACGCTTAGATGAAGCCGAATATGTGGCGCTGTTGACGATGCACCACATTGTCTCCGATGCTTGGTCTATAGGCGTACTTGTTCGAGAACTGAGTACACTCTACGCCGCCTTTTCCACGGGTCAGCCATCCCCACTGTCCGAGTTGCCCATTCAGTATGCTGACTTTGCCGCTTGGCAGCGCCAGTGGCTTCAGGGTGAAGTCCTCGACACCCAGCTATCCTATTGGCAAAAACAACTCAGCGGCAACCTTCCCGTCCTGCAATTACCCACAGACCGCCCCAGACCCAGAGTTCAGACGTTCCGAGGTGCAAGGCGATCGTTCTCTGTGCCCATCGATCTCACCGAGGCACTCAAAGCGCTGAGTCAGGAGCAAGAGGTGACGCTGTTCATGACATTACTGGCAGCGTTCAAGACCTTGCTTTACCGCTACACCTCTCAAGCAGACATCCTGGTTGGTTCACCCATTGCCAACCGCAACCGGACGGAGACAGAATCATTAATTGGCTTTTTTGTCAATACCTTAGTCCTGCGGACTGACCTATCCGGCAATCCCACCTTCCCGGATCTGTTGAGGCGGGTGCGGCAGGTGACGTGGGACGCCTACGACCATCAGGACTTGCCCTTTGAAAAGTTGGTTGAGGAACTGCAACTGGAGCGAGACCTGAGTTACAGTCCGCTGTTTCAGGTGATGTTCGTGCTTCAGAATGCACCCCAGGTCGATTTGGAACTCTCCGGTGTGACGCTGAGTTTCCTGAGTACAGAAAACTCAACCGCTAAGTTCGATTTGACGTTGGATTTGCAAGAAACTGCCTCCGGATTGGTAGGGGCGTTCGAGTACAACACAGACTTATTTGACGAGGCGACAATGACGCGGATGACTGGGCATTTCCACAGTTTGTTGTCAGGCATTGTTCAGAATCCAGAGCAACACCTGTCTGAATTGCCCTTACTAACGGAAGCGGAGCGGCATCAGCTACTTGTGGAGTGGAATGATACCCAGATTGAGTATCCCCAAGATCAGTGTTTCCATCAGTTATTCGCAGCCCAAGTGGAACGGACACCGGATGCTGTGGCAGTTGTCTTTAAGGATCAGCAACTCACCTATCGGGAACTCAACCAACGCGCCAACCAACTAGCACGCTACCTGCAAAAGCTGGGTGTGAAACCAGAGGTTATCGTGGGGATTTGCCTAGAGCGATCGCTTGAAATGATTGTGGGCGTCTTGGGCATTCTCAAAGCAGGTGGCGCCTATCTCCCCCTCGACCCAACTTACCCCGCAGAGCGCCTTGCCTTCATGGTGTCAGATTCACAGGTTCCGATTCTCCTGACCACTCAGACATTAGTTACACAACTCCCCCAACACCACGCCCAAGTTATCTGCTTAGATACAGACTGGGCAACGATTGCTCAGGAGAGCCAGCAGAACCCCGCTAGTGGCGTGACGGTCGAAAACTTGGCGTACCTGATCTATACTTCTGGGTCTACAGGGATACCCAAAGGAGTCTTAGTGACTCATGCAGGATTGGGCAACCTCACCAAAGACAAAATTCGCACTTGTAAGGTTCAACCCGACAGCCGCATTCTCCAATTTTTCTCCTTGAGCTTTGATGCCTCCATCCCGGAAATAGTGATGGCTCTGGGTTCCGGTGCTGCCCTCCATCTGGGAACGCCGGAGGATTTGCTACCCGGTGCCGCCTTAGTCAAACTTCTACGCGAACAAGCGATTACTCATATTACGCTGCCCCCCTCAGCACTAGCCGTTCTGCCCCCTGCCGAATTACCCGCCTTGCAAATGGTTCTGGTAGGAGGAGAAGCCCCTACTGCCGAACTCATTAGCCAATGGTCAAAAGGGCGACTGTTCATCAATGCCTATGGTCCGACGGAAACGACGGTTAATGCGAGTATGGTGGAGTGCGGCAACAGCGGTCAATCCTTACCGACTGTGCGTCCCGCTGCCAACAAGCAGCTTTACATCCTCGACCACTCTCTCCAACCCGTCCCCATCGGCGTGCCAGGAGAGCTACACATTGGTGGAGTCGGTCTGGCGCGGGGCTACCTCAACCGTCCCGAAACAACTGCCCAGACCTTCATCCCCAATCCGTTTAGCAATGAACCCGGAAGCCGTCTCTACAAAACTGGGGATTTAGCCTGTTACCGGAGTGACGGTCAAATCAAGCTTCTTGGACGCCTTGACCATCAGGTGAAAATTCGTGGCTTTCGGATTGAACCGGGAGAGATAGAAGCTCGGTTAACTCAATACCCAGGAGTACAAGACAGTGTAGTTATCGTCCGTGAAGACCAACCCGGAGATAAACGGCTCGTCGCTTATATCGTCCCTAATCAGTCACATATCCTGACAATTGGCGATTTACGCCGCTTTATCGCAGAAAAATTACCCAAATACATGATCCCTGCGGCGTTCGTGACGTTGGAGGCACTACCCCTAAATCCCAACGGCAAAGTAGACCGCTTGGCTCTACCTGTACCGGATACGGCTCGACCGGAATTAGAAGTCGCGTTTGTCGCCCCTGGCACTCCCACAGAGCAAGTCCTGGCGGAGATTTTTGCCCAAGTGCTAGAAGTTGAGCAAGTGGGTGTTCATGACAATTTCTTCGAGTTGGGAGGACATTCCTTGCTGGCGACCCAACTCATTGCTCAGTTGCACAAAAGGTTTGAGGTCGAGGTGACGGTTGTTGACCTATTTGAAGCGCCTACTGTAGCTGGTTTGGCTGAACGGATGGAGAAGAGGTCGCGTGGTGATCGTCAAGCTGAAAGGCTAGGCGAAACCTTAGCGTTACTCAAGGCTGACGCGGTTCTCGATTCTGCCATTCGTCCTGAATTACTCACCCAACCAACTGTTGAACCGAGTTGTATCTTGTTAACCGGGGCGACGGGGTTTGTCGGTGCATTTTTACTGTACGAACTCCTGCAACAAGCGTCCGCCAATGTTTATTGTCTTGTGCGTGGGAATAGTCCTGAATTAGCGAAGAATAAGCTGCGAACCTGCCTGGAATCCTATCAACTTTGGCAGGAAGATTTCATCAGCAGAATTATCCCAGTTATTGGCGATTTATCCCAACCCCTTTTAGGACTTTCTGCGGAACAATTTCACCAGCTTGCTACTAAAATTGATCTGATCTATCATAATGGCGCGTGGGTTCATCATGCTTCTCCTTACTCGTTACTCAAAGCCACCAATGTCTTAGGAACTCAAGAACTATTGAGATTGGCGTGTCAAAGGAAAGCGAAGCCATTCCATTTTATTTCTGCGACTAGCGTGTTCTCAGGAGTTGGCGATTCTGGAGTGAATGTCATTCGAGAACAGGATAGTCTTGATCAAGATCAAGTCCCAGTTGGTGGCTACAATCAGAGTAAATGGGTCGCAGAAAAGTTAGTTAATACGGCAGGCGATCGCGGACTTCCGGTTTGCATTTATAGACTGGGACGGATATCAGGACATAGCCAAACGGGTGTCTTTAATGTCAATGACTTTTTGTACAGACTAATTATTGGTTGCGTTCAACTGGGTAGTATTCCTGATGCCGAGATGATCCTGGATATTATTCCTGTAGATTATGCCAGCCAAGCCATTGTTCATTTATCAAAGCAGCAAGCCTCTTGGGGTAAAGCCTTTCACTTGGTTCATCCTCACCCAGTTTCCTCAAACCTGTGCTTTGAGAAATTGCGATCGCTCGGCTACCCGATTCAAAATGTTTCCTACAAACAATGGCATACTCAACTGCTGAATATTGCTGAACGTTCTCCAGAACACGCCTTATATCCCCTAGTTTCTCTGCTTCCTACCAAAAATTCTCAAGTACAACCCTCTGACTCAACTGTTGTAAAATTCGACTGCCAAAACACAATCAATGGACTAATAGGCACATCGATTACCTGTCCACCAATCGACGATCAGTTACTGAATACCTACTTTTCATACCTGATTGATCACGGATTTTTAGCGCCACCGCCCAGGAGTAATGAGCTAAAAAAAAGCTCTATCGCTGATATTTCCACAGTGTAGTCCGGCTAGATCGAGAAACCTAGTAATTAGCCAAGCCATAAATTCCAGCCAACCCGATCAAATTCGTACTTTAAGGAACAAAACTGAGATGACTTCAGAAAATCGCTATACCGACTATGACCCTTGGGCTTGGTTATACAACCAATCAGAAGCCCATAAATCCTGTCAACAATTTCTGCCCAAGTTAGAAAAACTGCTATTACCCCATCTTCCAGAGGGAGCGAAAATTTTCGATCTTTGTTGCGGTACAGGACAGATAACCCAACAACTCCTGATCAGAGGATATCAAGTGACTGGACTAGATGGCTCTGAGAAAATGTTAGACTACGCTCGTCAAAATGCACCAAACGCTCAATTTATCTTAGGTGACGCACGCTCTTTTGAATTCCCCTCTACCTTTGATGCCGTCATTTGCACTGATTCTGCTCTCAACCACATCATGAGTCTTGAGGAACTCAAAAGCGTCTTCAGTAATGTATACACGGCTCTCAAAGCAGACGGTTTATTTTTGTTTGACTTGGGTTTGGAAAAGCGTTATCGTAACATTCCGGTCAATGAAGGCAAACTCGAAAATGAATATGCCTGGACTATTGGCGAAACCTACAACCCAGAGGAAAAAACAGGCACGTTCACGATTACAATATTTCAGCCTGTGAGCAAGAATTCAGACATAAAGCAAAATAGCTCAATTGTCAACCCATTAAAGCGCTTGGTTTACAATAAATTTTTGCGCTTGATTAAGCCATCAACTCTCTTACAACTCATCCCTAAAGACTGGCACCCTTCAGACATTACTTTTTCAGCAAAGCCTTATGCCAAGGCGGAAATTGAGACCGCTCTAGAGGCAGTGGGATTTACAGCGGTGAAAGCTTACAACTTTAAGGGAAAATTAGCATCTCCTCAACAAAATAAGTACGCCTGCTTTGTTGCTCGTAAAACCTGCCAGTCTTTCCGCTCCGTAGAGAATACCGCTAAAGAACTGAGTGCCTCCAATAGTTACTCGTAGAAAACTCATTCAATCAATAAGAATTAAAAATCATGAGTAGTAACCAACAGACTGTACATCCGCTCAAAGAAGTAACGCCTGATTTACAACAAAAGTATGTAGAGGCGTTAATTGAGCGCTACAACAAGCGGACAAAAACGTCCAAACAAATGACGCAAGCCTACCGCCCAATTCTAGCCGATCCAAGGGTCTCCGAATGGTTCGATCCCCCCACCAAGGAGATGTGTTATCTAATTGTAGGTAAAGAAGCGCGAGGCTCTCGGATTTGGGATATTGATGGGAATGAATATGTCGATATTATCATGGGATTTGGGGCAAATCTTTTGGGTCACAATCCACCATGTATTAAACAAGCCCTGCACGAACAACTTGAAAAAGGAATACAGCTTGGTCCCCAGTCCGAATATGCGGGTGAAGTTGCCGAATTAATTTGCCAACTAACGGGGATGGAGCGGGTTGCTTTTAGTAATACAGGCACAGAAGCCGTGATGACAGCAATTCGCTTAGCTCGTGCAGCAACCAAGCGGTCTAAAATTGCCGTATTTTCCGGTTCCTATCATGGTCATTTTGATGGAACGCTAGTTAAACCCCAGACACCGGACAATCCTCATGGGGTGCCGATGACAACTGGAATTATTCCCAGCATGGTTGAAGATGTTTTAGTTTTGGAGTATGGGAATCCTCAGTCACTGGAAACAATCAAAACCTATCGGGATGAACTAGCGGCTGTTTTGGTTGAACCCATACAAAGTAGACGCCCCGACTTACAGCCTAAAGCGTTTCTACAACAACTCAGACAACTGACGGCTGAATCGGGAATTGCCTTAATTTTTGATGAAATGGTGACGGGTTTTCGCCTTCATTTAGGCGGCGCACAAGCTTGGTTTGGTGTTGAAGCTGACATTGCCACATACGGTAAGATTGTCGGCGGTGGAATGCCGATTGGAATCATCGCTGGTAAAGCAGCCTACTTAGACAAAATTGATGGTGGCATGTGGGACTATGGAGATGTTTCCTCTCCTCAAGTCGAAAAGACATTTTTTGCCGGAACCCATTGTAAACACCCACTATCAATGGCGGCGGCACGGGCAATGCTTCAGTATCTTAAGCATCAAGGATCGACTCTTCAACAACAATTGAACCAACGCACGTCTCAGTATGTAGAACGATTAAATGTCTTCTTTGACGCCAGTAAAATGCCTATCCGCATGGCGCATTTTGGCTCGTTCTTTGGTCCTGTCTTTACAGCCGATGCTGTTCCTTCAGAAATTCTAATGATCAGTTTTAGCCTATTACGCTATCACCTATTTGACAAAGGAATTTTGCTGCGAGGAGAGGGAGGTGGTTTCTTATCCACCGCTCATACTGATGCAGATATTGACTTGATTATTCAAGCCATGACAGACAGCATTACCGAACTACAAGACGCAGGCTTTTTTCCCAATCCGGCAACTTAAAGAAACAATGACAGGAAAGCGAAGCCTCGCGATTAGTCCATCATACTGATACAAGCTCGGTCAGCAGGGCTATCAATTAATCCACTGTACTCACAAACTCTGCCCTCCCATGACCAAAGACGCCTTACCCGAGCGGCTTTATTTACTCGCTCCTTGGGACTTACCCATAGAACAGCAACTGAGTGAAGCCAATGAAGTCAAGTTGCGTCAAGCACTCACACAGTTGTTGCACGCTTTAGATCGCTCATCCGATGATCAGGAAGCGCTGAATATCATTAACCAAGAATTAGCCCATCTCGACATCAGTCATGTATTTCCTGCTTCAGTATCTTCTACTCAAACCGCCCTAAAACCTTGGGAAGTTGCAGATTTCAACAATTACTTTAAATTGATGCACGTACAAACGAAAGAACCAGCCGTCTGTGTTGTCTGGAGTCTACTGACCGCCTATCAAACGTTTCTCACACTCGATGAATCCGACAGTGAATTTGACTTGACTCAAGTCGAGTATTTGAAAGAAGGATTTAGATGCTACGTTTACCTGCTGGCAAGAGTTTTTAATTTATCTTTAGAGGAAATCCAATGACTAAAGTAATGACGAAAGGTGAAATACTGCAAATTTGGGAAGGATTCCACTGGTTATTTTTTGCCTATATCCAGGGTTTGATTATCTGTTTGCGTCGTTTTGAAATCGACATCGCCGCAGGCAATTTTCCTCAAGCCCAAGTTGAACTGGAAACAGCAACTGATTTAATGTATGCATCTGGAGCGGCGATGGAACTGGCGGCAAGTTTTAATAGGCAGGAGTACGAACATCTAATTCGTCCAGCGATGATGCCTCCTAACGTTCGCTCTGACAATTTTAGCGGACTCATGTCTTGGGATCATGCCTCACTGATCAAGATTTGGAAAAGACTTAGCCCTGTTTTTGAGACGCTGCCTGATGTACTCCATCCTCAACACAATCGATTCGTCGCTGCCTATGTTAGCTTGTCGAGCGCCCACACAGCCGTTTGTCAAAAGTTTGGAGGTGGTGAGGCAGGAAGTTTGCGGTGTAACAAAACGTCGGCAGTGAGTAAGTTAGAGAATTTCGCGGACATTCGCTTAAAGCTGCTTGATCCAAATCATCGAGTTACTGGTGGTTGCCCATTCCACCCCAGTCAAGTTTAGGGAAAGGCGATGGCTGGGAGAATTGGCTAGATCCGCCATTTTACCTGATCACAAAGAATCTTCTGATTCTTTGTGTCAAACTCTATTGAGAGTCTAGTTTACGGCAAAAAATGTAGGAATCTGCTCGTCAAATGTAATCTGAAGTTCCAAACATCCCTGATTTTTAGAGAAACAATTTAACGTTGACAATGACAACCGTACAAACCTCCACTCCTGCTCAACCTCCTTTCCCAAGACCTACACCTCTGAAGGGTGATAATAAAACGAAGTACCTGGACATAAACTTTGTCGGGCAGCGTTAATTTTTCCAACGTTTAAAAAAAAGCGATCGCCTCTACTGTCTCTGAGCGGCGATCGCTAATTTGGTTCCCTCAATTTGACGCAACCGATCCATCACGCTCACCACCCGACCGTGATGTACATAGAGTAGAGACGCGCCATGGCGCGTCTCTACTTAATTAAATCCTGAACAAATCTAGGCAACTCAAGATAGACTTCCGCAAAATCACGGTTGTGTCTAGTGGAACAAACTGGAGAGAATAAAATCAGTCCCTTTGTGGGCGATGTTCACCCAGCATTATTGTTAGAAAAATATCTTCCCAATCCCACAAACCAACCCCTGCGTTTTGTAGATATCGCTGCACCTGTATGGGATAATAATGGGCAATTTAGCGGGGTTTTAGGAGCGCACCTATATTGGCAATAGGCAGAAAAAGTTCAGGAGAATTTACTCGATCCTGTACAGCAACGGGAACAGGTTGAACTGTTGATTCTAGCGGCTGATGGCACGGTGCTAGTGGGTTCTCCTGAGGCGCAATTGTCCCCTCTGGCGTTGGCGAACTTAAGGGAGTCTCAACCTGGGGAATCGGGTTATCGGGTGGAAACCTGGTCAGATGGCAACTCTTACCTGACGGCTTTCCAGAAAACGAACGGGTTTAAGACATATCCGGGATTAGGATGGATTGTACTGGTGCGACAACCTACACCCCTTGCCTTTGCCGCCGCCAGACAACTCCAACAGCAGATTTTCCGGTGGGGATTAGTTCTGGGTTTAGTCTTTGCCAGTGGGAGTTGGTTGTTTGTCGAACGTATCACTCGCCCCCTGTTGGGGATTACGGCGATCGCCGATCGCCTGCAACGGGGTGAAAAAGACGTGAACATCAAAGTATTACCGGGGAACGATGAGGTAGCCAGACTCTCAATGTCGTTCCAGAAACTGATGAACACACTGGGACAAAAAGAACAAGCGCTGTTAGCCACGAACGCTAATTTAGCCGCCGCCAAGCAACAGTTAGAGGACTATTCTCGCACCTTAGAAGTGAATGTTCAACAGCGAACTCAGGAATTACAAACGGCTAAGGAAGCGGCTGATGTTGCCAATCGCGCTAAGAGTGAATTCCTGGCAAACATGAGCCACGAATTGAGAACACCCCTGAATGGTATCTTGGGGTATGCTCAAATTCTTAAGCGAGAAAAAAGTTTGAGTGCCAAGCAACAGGATGGTTTAGGTATTATTCAGCACAGTGGTGAACACTTGCTTACCCTCGTTAACGATATCTTAGACCTATCTAAAATTGAAGCGCGAAAAATGGAACTCCATCCCAGTGAGTTTCATTTGCCTCAATTTCTCAAAAGTATTGCTGAACTTGTCCGCATTCGTGCTGATCAAACAGGAATTGCTTTTACTGAGCAATTTTCTGCCTCACTACCTGGGGTTGTGTGGGGAGATGAGAAACGGTTGCGACAGGTATTGCTGAATTTGTTGAGTAATGGGATTAAGTTCACTAAAACGGGTGGCGTGGTGTTTAAGGTTGGCTATGTAACCGAGATGGAAAATGGGCAGAATCAGGGAGAAGAGTCTGAGTTAACTCAACATTCACTCCGGGCGGATATTGCAGCGAAAAACTCCCCAGGAATCGGCAAACTTCGGTTTCAAATTGAAGATACGGGCATCGGGATGACACCCGAACAAGTAGCCGAAATATTTTTGCCGTTTCATCAAGTGGGTGAGCATTCTCGTCAAGTGGAAGGAACGGGATTGGGACTCGCGATCGCGCAACGGTTCGTGCAAATAATGGGAGGGGAAATTCAGGTTAAAAGTCGTTTAGGTCAGGGGAGTATTTTTTGGCTGGATTTAAGGTTGCCACAAGTTCAAGCCGGGAGAACTCTTACTCGAAGTAACTGGGACGAAATTACAGGATTTAAGGGGGTATCCTCTAAGGTTTTGGTTATAGACGACAAATGGGAAAATCGCTCGATAGTGGTTGATTTATTGACACCGTTAGGATTTAAACTGATTGAGGCAAACGATGGGCAAGATGGATTGAATAAAGCCAGGATGTTGAAACCCGATATTATTTTTACTGACTTAGTGATGCCAGTAATGGACGGTTTCGAGACGATCAGACAGCTACGCCAAGACCCCCAGTTTCAGGCTGTAGCAATTATTGCCATGTCTGCCAGTGTTTTTGATTACAATCGTCAGCAAAGTTGTCAGGCAGGGTGTGATGGTTTTCTACCCAAACCGATTCAATTTCCGGAAGTTTTAGAACAGTTGAGAATTCATCTGAATTTGGAATGGGTGTATAACCAGTCAGAGGTCAAAAGTCAGACAACCCAAGTCAGCGATAGTGAACCATTGCTGAATAGTAAAGTCATTGCCCCACCACCAGAAGAATTGGCAGTCTTGTTCGATCTAGCGATGCGAGGTAACATTAAGGGTATCATAGATAAAGCCACTCTCCTGGAACAAGCGAATCAGCGTTTTGTACCGTTTACAACCCAATTGCGCCACTTTGCCAAAGGGTTTCAGGAAAGACGAATTCGTGAGTTCCTGAAACACTATATGAATAGAGAAATAGAGTAATTAAGTATGGACATGGAACAAGGGATAATTCTAATCGTTGACGATAATCCCACGAACTTGGGCGTCTTGTCCGAGGGTTTGAGCGATTCTGGTTTTGAAGTCTTAATTGCTCAAGATGGAGAGAGCGCGATCGAACGGGTAGACTATGCTCACCCTGATATTATCTTGTTGGACGTACTTATGCCAGGAATTGATGGCTTTGAAACCTGCCGTCAGTTGAAAGCAAACCCCTCCACTCAAGACATTCCAATCATTTTTATGACGGCGCTTTCTGACACAGTAGATAAAGTGAGAGGATTTGAACTGGGTGCAGTGGATTACATCACCAAACCCATTCAGCATGAAGAAGTTTTAGCCAGAGTCAGAACTCACCTAACAATCCGCAAACTGACACAGCAACTGCAACAGCAAAACGCCTGTCTGAAACAGGAAATTATTGAACGTCAGCAAGCACAAGAGGCACTCCAGCAAAGCGAACAACGCTTACAAATGCTAGCGAAAAATGTACCGGGAATGCTTTACGAATTTTTGTTGGGTTCCGATGGTTCAATGGCTTTTCCCTATATTAGTCCTGGCTGTCACCAAATCTATGAACTCGAACCTGAAGTTATCCAGGAGAATGCTACAGTAATTATTGAGCTAATTCACCCGGATCAGCGCGAGTATTTTGAGCAATCTGTTGCCATTTCAGCCCAAACGTTACAACCCTGGAACTGGGAAGGACAAATCATTTTACCATCTGGTAAGAATAAATGGATTCGTCGTTCCGGACAAGCTGCACCTTTTGAGTTTACCTGTGAGTATAATACACCCAAAACCCCAAACAGGATTGCTACCTGTTTAGACGAAAAACTGGTGCGGCATATTATTGGCAATTTGCTCTCCAATGCGATTAAATACTCCCCCGAAGGGTCTACTGTAAAACTGTCTCTATGTTGTTCATCCAAGGACGCGACTTTCACGATTCAAGACCAAGGAATTGGCATTCCCGAATCAGACCAAAAACGACTGTTTGAAACATTTCACCGGGCGGCGAATGTGGGGAATATCGAGGGAACTGGATTAGGATTGGCAATTGTCAAAAATAGTGTGGACGCCCACGGGGGAACGATTACTTTATCTAGCGAGGTTGATGTGGGTACAAGATTTACGGTTACGCTACCGTTAATATCCTTGTGAGTGGAACAAAACGTCTAAATAAATAGCTCTTCAGATGGAATCCCCATTTCTTCGGCTATGGTTTCCGCCCATATCTTCAGTTCCGTCCATTCTGTCTCACTTATCTCAGTCTTTATCAGTTTGAGAGTCGCAAATGTCCATTCATGGTTGATTATTTCTTGAATCCTCAACGCATCTGCACATAGAGTTAACCCCAGTTGTTCCTCTTCCTGACTGGGTGGTGGTGCCAGATGCTGTAATTGTTCCTCTAGCTGCTGCCATTGCTGTGGACTGATTAATTCAGCGATTTGAGGATGAAGTCGTTGCCAACTAACCGGTGGAGACACAGAATTGAAGTGAACTGCTCGATAGAGAATACCCCACCAAGCTTCTAAAGCAGCCCAGAGCCGTTGGTCTATAAAATGACGCTCAACCCAATCTTTAAATTCACTGGCTACTCCGGTAGTTGTTTGTTCTGCTAGTTGTTGTATCGTCTCCCGAATGGCTGGCTCTGGATTTTTCTGTTGCTGTATCGACTCTGCAAGTTGTTCGTGAAGTTGCCCCAGGGAGGCTGAATGCTCAATTAACGCTTCAGGTATACCCATCGCAGGCATGAATGGTTTTGCCCACGGCAGTGTCAGTATTTTAGTAGCTTCTAACCAAGCCTTTAGCTGATTCGGTTTGGCTGCTTGAGTTGTGGTTGTAGCTATAGTGGTAATTGCATTAAGGGCGTCGAGATCGATTGAATTAGAATCATTCATTTGAGAGTAGGCAACAGGGAACAGGGAACAGGGAACAGTAAGGATTTGAGACTTTTTAACATGTATTAGCACAGCGGATAGTATTTATGTCTAGGTACTTAGTAAAGGAAAATAGTTAGATTAGCTATCTACAGAGGTGGGTAGATTCAGATTCAGTTCCTGGAAAAATTCCGAACTATTTTTCAGATCAATCGTCTGGGGAAACGCAGGCTGATTGTTGATTTGCAGGCGGTATGTTCCTTGCTGTAACCGTTCTAAATAATACACGCCAGCATCGTTGGTGATGGAAAATGATTGAGTACCAGCATCCGTTTGGATGGCTTCAACTCTCGCCCCACTCACGGGTTGACCTTGGTTATCGGTGACAATTCCCGATATGGTGTAAGACTGAACCAGGGGAATCAGAATCGGTGTATAACTCCCCGCCACTACCTCCACCGCCAAGGCTTCATTAATCACTTGCCAGTCAAAGGGAAACCCCGCTGGATCAAAGTCGAGGCGATAGATTCCAGGGGGTAAATTCATGATGATCCGATCCTCTTGGATATCGGCGCGTAATGATCCCAGAGACTGCTGATTCACTAGGAGTAAGGTGGAGTCGGTGTAGTATTTTTCCCCCGGATCAGGTTTACCATTTTGATTGCGGTCAAAGAAGGGTTGAATCAAGAGTCCGCCTTGGGTGCGGAGATAGTCGGTTTTGGTGTCTCTGGGGGTAATCCCTTGCTGGAGATTGAGACTGGAGACGAGGTTTAAGCTGAAAGCGGCGTTATCGGAACTCACGGCTATCCCTTGATATCGCGCTTGTAGGCGTAAACCGGGTAAAATCGAGGTTCCCACTGAGGCGACAATTCCGGAACCGCGAGAACCGATACCATACCCTAGTTGCGCGTCCCAGAGGGGGTTCCCATCCCCCGATTTTTGGGGGGAACGATAGCGCCAAGTGAGACTCGCTAAATAGTTATCACCATTTTGGTTACGGGTATCATAACCGAGAACGAGGGAATGACCTGTACTTAAACTATCAGAGAAACGATAACTCAGTTGTGACTGGGTGCTAATTTCATTCCCCAATGACCGAAATTCCCATTGATTCAGGCGTTGAATTAGATTCCAACGGAAACGGCTTTGGGTATCAAAGCTGAGACGGGCAAAAGTAAAGGCGTTTTTGTTGCTTAAAGCGAATTGTACACCAGCCGCTGTCGCATCATTGGTGCTGGTATTGGCAAATAGAGTGAAACCCGGTAACACTTGGAAGGTAGCATTCAACCGTTGGGCGAAGCGATCGCTGGTGAAACGGGCGGTAAAATTAGGGGAGGGTTCAAACAGTACGTTGGCGTTAATATCCCAGTCGGACTCCTCTGTACCACTGAGAACCGAGACAGCGGCTTTTAAAGGGAAGCCTTCTGGCTGAAAAAAGGCTTCTGCTAATCCCCGAAACGATTCATCGTAAACCGCACCAGCCCCTAATGTCAGGCTATTAGAAACCCCCCAGCGCCCCATCACTCCACCTTGAACGTCGGTAAAATTGCCCAATATTTCTTGATTCAAACCCGACAATTGTCGCCGCCATCCCCCAGACACAATAACGGCTGTTGATCCGGCGGGGATTTGTCCGGGAACATTGGAAAAAGTGGCGTCTCGAATTTCTGGGGTTTCCGTGAGTCGCCCTTGGGGATAGAGTAAAATACGATAATTATTAAACGATTGACTCTCGAATTCCACATCCTCGAAGCGGTAAACACCCGAAGAATCCACCAGAACTTCTGCGATCGCGTCATCACTTAATCCTCGCACTAAACGCACTAATGTTCCCGGTTCCGCTGTTCCAGAAATCGTGCGCCCGATTTGCGCCGCTTGTAGGCGTTGACGGGGATCAGAACCACCGTAAAGTTGAAGTTGGGGGATAAAACCATTCCGTTGAATCGTGGTGAATCCCCAATAATCTCCTGGACTTTGACTACGCCAGAAAGGGGGTTGAGATCCAATAATATAATCCGCCGCATCCGTTTGGCGTTGAAATCGCGCTTCCGCCAAACTCCAGGTATCCGAGGAAAAGAGTTGGGGTTGATTGGCGCGGATATACCAACTCCCCCCAAATATACTGCCAACAGCGGATACATTTCCCCGATAGTTGGGTGATTGATTCGCCGATCCACTCGCATCAATTCGTTGTTCGACAGCGGAAAGGGAGAACCCAGACGGGGCAATTCGGGGTAATCCTTCGGTTTGGATAATGACGTCTCGTTTTCCCCTTTGACGCCGTTGATTTAACCAGGGGGCTTGGATGGAAACCGCATAATCAATGATGTCAAATTCGATTTCTACCCCGAATAAGGTTCGCACATCCGCCACGGAAAACACTAAGCCTAATTCCGGATCAGTCTTGAGTTGACTGGGGTTGAGGCGAACCACCTGGGTTGGCGATCGCAGTTCGATTTGATTGTCGGGTAAAACGGTGGCGGTGAATTTTAAGGCTTTGACGATGGCGTCGTAAGGTAATAACCATTGATCAAAATTAATCGCGGCTTCTCCATCTTCTTGTCCGCGAATTAAAGTGCTAGTAATCACCGGGCGATTGTTAACTTTGATTCCTACCAGAAAGGAGGAGAAGTCATCAGGAACTTGGGCGATTGAAAATTGAGTTTGAGGAAGGGTTGATATATCTGGGTTTTGCGGGGGTAATGCTTCCGGTTGGGGTGTAGGTTCCTCGTTGGCGATGTTTTCGGCTTCTGATGTTGAATCGGCGGAATTTAAACTAGAATTTGAGTTTTCTGGGAGAGGTGAACTATTCGATGTTGAATTATTGGATTCAGCCGGATAGAGAGTCAGATCCAGATTGACGGGATTGAATTGAATAGAAGGAGTAGAGGAAGAAAATTCGGGTTGTCTGGACTGATTATCAGAGATACTGACTGAAATCGGTTGTCCGAGTTTGGCGGCGTTGGATGATTCTATCCCTTCTGGTAAAGTCGGTAAATTATACTCTGAATATTCCGGGAAGAATAATTCAGGTGAACTCGGAATCCAATGAGATGCGACAGGAGTTTGGGTTGGAAATGTTGGCTGGTTGGCGATTATAAATGGATGTTCGCGAACTTTATCTACCTTGTCTGGAGTTACGTGATGTGCAATTTCTGGCGGGGAATGGGGCGGTACGGCATGAAACATAGGGCAGATATTAACGTCTGCTTAAAAAAGGAGGATTTATGTTTAGAGTTCAGGGTTCATCGCAATCAACGATGAACAATCAACAATCAAGAATGAATAATTTGCCCGGATAAATGCTTTAGGGTTCAGGAACCGTTAGATTAACGCTGAAAGGAAGTTTATTACTCTCATCCTCACCCCAGGTTACTTCTCCCGTGAGTTGGTAGTTACCAGGGGAAAGGGATTCTAACTTAGCATCGCTTAAGAGAAAATTGCGATCGCCTTGGGCTATAACTGTTGTAGCAATGGATTCGCCAGTGCTAATCACGGTTTCGCCTTGTTTCAATGTCCAAGTCGCTGTGGAAATAGCCGAAGCCTCTCCTATATTGCGAATCAGTAATTGAATTTGATTTTTAGCCTGATCAAAGCGAACACTATCGACAGCTAAGTTGGGTTCAACATCACCTTTTCGTACATAAATAACCGTTCCGACGCGAGTGACGACGCTAACGGTATTACTGTCATTATCGCCTAATTCTTTTAAACTTTCAGTAAACACTGCCGTTCTATACTCGCCATCCGGTAAACTAGGAGCCAGCATTGCTCTCAAACGGACTCGACGAGTGACTCCTGGTGGTACGGTAAGTTCTCTGGGTGAAAATTGCAGATAAGAACTTAAGTCATTGGGGCTAGATGATGCAGTTTGAAATCCCTTATCTCGGTTGTAGGTAAACGGTTCTGTGTAGAGTCGCACCCGCAAGGGAGTATCCCCACTATTTGTAACATTAATAAAGGCTTGAGCTTGACCGCGATTAGCCTGGGATTCAATAACCAAAGGAGATGCACCTAACTGGGCTTTGGCTGGATTGCTGAAAATAAAAGCGGCGGATAATGCCCAAATCCCTAACTGCAAGGCTTTGAATGTAATTCGGGATGCTGTTGTTAGATTTGGCGGTACAAAAAACATCTCTCTGGGTGTGTTGGTAGCTGATGAATGGCTTGATTGGCAGATAAACTGCTAGGAAAAAGTCTGGTTGGCTTCGTCCTAGCAGTTACACTAGAAGAGGTTGTAAAAGTCGTCGCAGCGGTGGCTAGTTTGCAGTAGCGGTTAACTCGACACCGTAAGTGTAGCCAGTACCCGCAGGTAGAACACCTGTAGCAGCCGTAGCGGTTAAGTCAATTGTTAAGGTGGTTTCGCCTTGGTTTAAGCCAGTACCAGTGCCTGCAATATCAGCTTCGGTCAAGGTTGCGGTTCCATCAGTAACTGAAAGCGTGACATTTACATTGGCAGGATCATAACCAGTAAATGCATTCGCATCTGTAACACCATCCAATGTTAACGTTCCAGCCGTATTACAAGTAACGGGAACAGAACCAGATGCTGATGTTTCTAAGGCAGTTCCTGTAGCATTTAGGGTTAAAGTACCAGCCGTTACAGTTCCGAATGTACAAGATCCTGCAACATCTCCAGTCATATTAACTGTAGTCGAATCAGCTTTGGCAGCGGCAGAGAAACCAACAGTACCGCAAAGAATTACAGCAGAAGCGATTAGGGTCTTACGAATCATTGGATTGAGTTCTCCAAAGGATGTGTTTGATTGACAATTTAATCTTATTTAGACCTACCGCCTTAATGAATCGGGCAAATTACGGGAATTAATTTAGCCTGACGGAACTAAAATCCGTGTATGTACGGAGGATGAGTGGATAAAAGTATGAGAATCCTCGCCTAACAGCCAATTCGAGAAACCTGAAAACCCTAATCATGCTGAGATTTTAGGGATAGATCAGGACAACAGAGATTATCATCGTTCTCAGCAGCCATTTCTCTGTGACACTTACCGATAAACTTCGAGAAGACTTTTCTCCACCAATGAGGGGTTTGACCCCTTATCCTGTAAAATAATTTAGATATGGGGATTATCTAGGATAAGGATTATTGGTATCTATGAAACAGGCGATTCGGGTGGTACTATCACTATTACCCCTACTGGTGCTTGGCATAAGCTGCGATCGCGCTGACGCCACACCTACTCAATGCCGTCAAATTCGCCAGGTACGCCGCCTCGCGATTCAGCAAGGTTTAGACGACGAAAACCTGGCTACCCTAGAAGCGCAATACTGTGAAACCGCCCAACCTTCCGCAGTAGAAACCATTCCACCGCCAACCGCCACCCAGGAATGTCTGGATCTCACTATCATGACACGACTGGCGCGACTGTCTGACGGAACTAACAATCTAGTGCGATTAGTCGAGAGTCAGCAACAATTCGCCTGTGGATTAACCGATACCTGGGGAAGGGCAATTATTGAGTACCCGAATGGACAACGGGCGAAAATCGGTGACAATTGGCAGTATCCCAACGGACAAACCGCGAAATTTGGCGCAATTTGGAACTATCCCAACGGACAAACCGCAAAAATCGCTTCTCGCTGGTACTATCCCAATGGGGAAATCGCCAAATTTGGCACACGCTGGAGTTACCCGACAGGAGAATCAGTCAACTTTGAAAATCTGGTAACCTGGGCGTGCAGTATCATAAATCGGGGTGAATGCGCCTCACGATTATTAGCATTACGCAATACCAATGATTTTTGGAGTGAAATGGCAACCCTAGAGTTAGCTTGGCAAGCGTACAGTCAATAGTAGAGGCGGGTTTAGGAACAATTGTAGGGGCGGGTTTAGGAACTCAATTACCTTGTCACCGATAACCTATCAACAAAACCCGCCCTCCCCACCGATAAATGAACAACTTGCACCCACCCTATCTCACCAGTAACTGATCAACAAAACCCGCCCTTGCTTGTCACCAATAACTGCTCAAAAAAAACAGCCTCTATACTCCAATGGTACTGAATTAAGGCTGGTGGGCATTGCCCACCCTACGGTATATCAAGGGTTTCGGTGATCCAAAAATGCACGCTTTTCAGTGCCATTCCTCTATACTCCTATTTCCCTATTCCATGACAAATGACAAATGATGAATGACGAATGACGAATGACAAAAAACAATTACGTCGGCGACTGCTGAAACAACGACAAGCCATGACAAAGGAAGACTGGCGAGAAAAGAGCGATCGCGTTTGTACTCAGCTTCAGTCGTCACCCCTATTCACTCAAGCAAAGACCATCCTGGCTTATTTTAGTTTTCGCCAAGAACCCGATCTCCATCCCCTGTTTACTAATACCCAACATAGTTGGGGGTTCCCTCGATGTGTCGGTAAATCTCTCCTCTGGCATCGCTGGAAGTGCGGAGAAGCCCTGCAAACGGGAGCTTATGGCATTTTTGAACCCCATGCCAATTCTCCCACCTTAGAGCCTGATGACGTAGATTTAATCTTAGTGCCAGCGGTAGCGTGCGATCGCCGAGGTTATCGTTTAGGCTATGGGGGCGGATTTTACGATCGCCTGTTGAGTTCGGCAGAATGGATATCCAAGCCTACCATAGGAATTATCTTTGATTTTGCCTTCTTGCCTACACTCCCGATTGATGAGTGGGATCAACCGTTAAATGGGGTTTGTACGGAAACAAAATTAACGATTTTTGGTAGGGTGCGTTAGCAAAGCGTAACGCACCGACTTAAAGGTTCATTGTCCTCCCCCTACTGAACAAATGCGATGAGTAAAAAGCCAGGAAAGCTGTTTTGGCAAAGATTTTGGATCTATATTCTCTTAAGTGCGATCGCGTTGGTGATGCTGTTTCCCCTCTTCTGGTTAATTAGCACATCATTGAAGTCTTCCGCAGAGAATATTTTTGCCTTTCCGCCTCAACTGTTTCCGAGTCAACCGACGATTGAGAACTATAGTAAAGTCTGGCAAACCAATCCCTTTGGTCAATATCTCTGGAATAGCTGTATTGTTGCCATTCTCACTGTTACCTTCAATCTTCTCTTTTGTTCTCTGGCGGCTTATCCCTTAGCCAGACTGAATTTTCGGGGACGCGATATCCTTTTCGCGATTATCGTTTCCACGATTATGATTCCCTTCCAAATCGTGATGATTCCCCTCTACATTTTGATGGTGCAGCTTGGCTTGCGGAATAGTTATTTAGGTATTATTTTTCCCAATTTAGCCTCAGCCTTTGGCATTTTCTTATTACGCCAAGCTTTTCAAGGGGTTCCTAAAGAACTTGAAGAAGCGGCTAGGATGGATGGCTGTTCGGAGTTAGGATTGTGGTGGCATGTAATGATTCCAGCCGTTCGTCCGGCGTTAGTCACGTTGGCTATTTTTGTCTTTATTGGCTCATGGAGTGACTTTCTGTGGCCCCTAATTGTGCTTGATCGACCCGAATATTATACCTTACCGTTAGGCGTGGCTAGGTTAGCCGGAACCTTTTCCCTCGATTGGCGTTTAATTGCCGCAGGTTCAGTTATTTCTATTGCCCCAGTTTTACTATTTTTTATCCTGATGCAGCGGTATATTGTACCTAATGATAGTGGCAGTGGCGTTAAAGGATAGATGCCAATACTTTTCGGTTAAGGGAAGTTGAAAAAGCTGGAAAAAACATTCAATGAGCAGGAAAAACTGACTCCGTAAATTTTTGACCAACTCATCAGTAATATGTTCCAGATGCGCCGACAGACGTATCACCCATTCGTCCCCACATTGGATTATAAAAAAATGGTTGGTTTTTTCCCTGTACTTTTCGACTACCCTTCTGCCCTCTGCCTTCTGCCCTCTGCCTTGTCTCCACCTAAATGTGAGTATTCAACCGGACATAATATAACCCCATACCCCTTCTGCCTTGGAGCCTTTTGCTACTGCATATAGAGGGGTTTTGGTGGAATGTCTCTACAAGCTGTGCCAATCACCGATATGATAAGAACGTTAGTCTCTGGATACGACCCTAAGCATAGACCATAATGGATTTTGCTACTATTGCTGCCCAGCTTAATGCTGGGATCATTTTGCCAGAGGGAATCGTCGTGATTACCCTGTTACTGGTTTTAGGAATTGATCTGATTGCAGGTAAACGTTCTGCTAATATCCTGCCTTACGTCGCCATCGGCGGACTACTGGTTTCCATAGTCGCCCTGTACTATCGATGGGATGTTGCCCAACCCCTAGCTTTCTTTGGCGGGTTTAATGGGGATGCCATGAGTATCGCCTTTCGCGGTATCATCGCCCTATCGACGGCGGTAACGATTTTGCTGTCAATTCGCTATGTGCAGCAGTCAGGCACCTCGTTAGCTGAGTTTATCGGCATTTTACTCACCGCTACCTTGGGGGCGATGTTCCTCAGTGGTGCGAATGAACTGGTTACCATCTTTATTTCCCTGGAAACGCTGAGTATTTCGTCGTACCTATTGACGGGATACATGAAGCGTGATCCCCGTTCCAATGAAGCGGCGCTGAAATACCTGCTGATTGGGGCGTCGAGTTCAGCGGTGTTTCTCTATGGCGTGTCGTTGCTGTACGGCTTGTCTGGCGGCGAAACTACCTTAAATGGAATCGCCACCGGGATTGCCAGTTTAGAATCGACCCCATCCTTGGGAATTTTAATCGCTTTAGTGTTTGCGATCGCCGGAATTGCCTTTAAAATTTCGGCGGTTCCCTTCCACCAGTGGACTCCTGATGTTTACGAAGGTTCCCCGACTCCGGTTGTCGCCTTCCTGTCTGTCGGGTCTAAAGCCGCCGGCTTCGCCCTCGCCATCCGCTTACTGGTAACCGCCTTTCCCCTGGTTAGCGAACAATGGCACTTTGTCTTCACCGCCTTGGCTATCCTAAGTATGGTGTTGGGGAATGTAGTCGCCCTTACCCAAACCAGCATGAAACGCCTGCTTGCCTATTCATCCATTGCCCAAGCTGGCTTTGTCATGATTGGCTTAATTGCGGGAACGGATGCTGGCTACGCCAGTATGATTTTCTATCTGCTGGTTTATTTGTTTATGAACCTAGGCGGTTTTGCTTGTGTGATTCTGTTTACCTTGCGAACCGGTACGGATCAAATCAGCGAATATGCGGGATTGTATCAAAAAGATCCCCTGCTGACATTGGGATTAAGTATTTGTTTACTATCCTTAGGCGGAATTCCTCCCCTAGCCGGATTCTTCGGTAAAATTTACCTGTTTTGGGCAGGTTGGCAAGCCGGATTGTATCGCTTAGTGTTGCTGGGTTTAATTACCAGTGTGGTTTCCATTTACTACTACATCCGTGTCGTCAAAATGATGGTGGTTAAAGAACCCCAAGAAATGTCAGACGTGGTAATAAATTATCCGGAAATCCGCTGGAATTTACCCGGAATGCGTCCTTTACAAGTGGGTTTAGTCCTTTCTGTAATTGTCACCTCTCTGGCGGGAATTTTATCTAATCCCCTATTTACCCTCGCCAATAATTCAGTGACGAATACGTCCATGCTGCACTCTTCGGTGATCCAAACTCAATCTCACACCCAACCAATTGCATCCATTGATGCCAATTTATCGCCAGATTAATCAATCAGATCCCCGACTTCTTCAAGAAGTCGGGGATCTCGTGCAGCGATAGAGAATTATTACTTATATTAAAGATGAGATATAAAACAGACTATTATCAATGGATTCAAGAAACGATCAACCAATTACGAGAACGTAATTTTAATCAGGTTGATTGGAATAATTTGATAGAAGAATTAGAAAGTATGGGTAAAAGTGAGAGACGAGCTGTATTAAGTCTTTTAACCCGTTTATTAGAACATCTGCTTAAATTATCCTATTGGGAAGCCGAGAAAGAGTATTCGGGAAATCTTATGGCTGCTGAAATTGTCAATTTTCGCGCTCAAATTCAACAGCGTTTAGAAGACAGTCCCAGCTTAAAACCTGAACTAGACGCGATGTATGCTAAAGCATATCCTGTGGCGATTAAGTCGGTTTCTAAGCTGTTTCCACTGCCCAAGGATGCTCAGATTTCCTTAGAACAAGCCCTGGATGAAGATTGGTTTGTTGTTGATGAATCTGGAGAGTCTTGAAGAATATAGCAACCGCCATAATGGTTAGGACACATCATTTGGTAGAGACGTTCCGTTGTTGTTCCAGAAAGTCATGGAAAGTCATGGAACATTAGAAATTGTAATTCACACTAAAATAAAAGCCATCATCCTGAGCATTTTCCCCGCGATCCTCTAAATCAACCAAGGGCAAGCCATAATCCAGCCGCAGGTTTAAATTAGGCACGGGTTCCCACAATATCCCTAAACCTAACCCAGCAATAAATGTCTGGTCTAGTAATTCATTCGGATTTGTGCCTCGATTCCAAACATAACCCACATCAAAAAACGGCGCTAAAACAAAGGTAGCAATCCCTGATTCATCCCGTTCTAACGTAATCCGATCTTCTACCGAAATGCGAAAACCATTGTCTCCCGCCCGGACATTTTGGCGATATCCCCGGACTGATTGACCGCCACCAATGACAAATTGTTGGGCAGGTAATAAACTATCAAAGCCTAACTGGAGATCCGCTTGAATAATTAAAAAGTTATCCGGATTGATAATTTGTACCCGCTGGATTTGGGCTAACCAACTGACAAACTGACCATCGGGATAATCCTCATTAACATCGGAATTTTCTGTCGCATCAAATAACCCTGTCCCAAAACTAAATAGGGAACGGAATGCCCACGCCCCAGAGGTTTGACGTAGGGTGTATTCTTGCCCAAACTTAAATACACTGGTGCGACTGACCCCATCTTCATCGGGCCCAAACCCAAAGGGTGTGGGTCCAGCAAAGGTAAAGGTTTGACCATCCTGATGAGTAAACCCTAAGGATAATGCCAATTCTCGACGCGGTGTGCGGATTAAGGGTTGACGATAGTTAATTTCATAGAGATCGGATTCTCCTTGGATATCGAGTTCCTGCAAATCTTCTTGAATGACTTCATTTTCATTAAACGATGCACGCAGTTGCACCGTACCATCCATGGCATTGATTGGCGCCCGATAATTAAAATCCCAGGTATGGGCACCCCCCGCCGTGGTGCGGTTGTATTGTGCCGAAATTTCATCCCCAATCCCGGTTAAATTGAGATAGCGGACATTCGCAGTTAGGCGTTCAGCCCCCACACTGGGAGGCGAATAGTTATCAATACCGACACGTCCTTCAAAGGGATCGGCTTCCGATATCCGCACCACGAGAACACTTTGTCCCAATCCGGTTCCCGCCCTCAATGAGGCTTCCACATTTTCAAATAACGGATTCACTCGTAACAAGCGCAATTGGTCTTCTAACGCGCCTGTATTCAGGGGTGTATCCGCCCCCAATCGCACCCGCGATCGCACGTAACTGGGGTTCAGCCGTTGTGTCCCTTCCACCTGGATGGCTTCCAGACTCCCTTCGATCACCCGAATTTCCACCACATCGGTATCCAGAGTTTCTTCGACCAAAACTGCCCTAGAGGTAATGTAGCCCCCTTCCAGATACAGTTGAGAAATCGCATCCGCCACACTTCTGAGTTCTTCGAGAGTGACAGTATTGCCTTCAATGGGTTCAATAATCGGGTTAAATTCAGCCTCGCCAAAAATCGTACTCCCGGTGACATTAATCTCTTGGACTTGAATCTGTCTCTCTTCGGGGGGGGCGTCATCATTCTGCTTAGTATTCGCCGAAATCAAACGAATGCTATGGCTACTGGCAACAATTGGCGACTGATTCCGGTTCTGAGAGGATATAGGTTGCCGAATAAGGTTACGTCTAGAGGGGGATTGAGGTTCCTCTACTGTAATGGACGAGTCTTGTGGGCGTTGCTGAGGGTTAACCGTTTCCGGTTGAGTCGCTGGCAATTGTGCCACCTTCCCGACAACAGACTGAACTGGGGAAACCAGCAGACTCGCTGCTTGCCGATTTTCCGGTTGGAGACGGGCGGGGTGAATCTGAGATGGGGCTAAATTCGCCGCCTGTCGATTTTCCGGGGTTAAGCGAGTGGGATGAATTTGAGTTCCCCGAATAGGGCGGTCATCTGGGGTTGAGTCCGAGTGACTTTGGAAATGACTCGTATCCAGAACCTGTATCCTGGTTTCCTCTCCATCCCCAGCTTCCCCAGCTCCCCTAGCTTTCCCGGAGGTGTTCACAAACCTTTGCCGCCAGGGGCTAGGGTTGGCGGTATCTGTCCTCTCACCCCGAAGATTAGCCCCTTGCTGACGGAATGGAGAAACATGAACCCTGTGAAAGACGGTGGGATCATACTGAGTCGGATTGAAGATATCCCCAGGTACAACAATTGGATCAAAGAGAATCGCTTGCAGCCTATCTATATGTAAAACAATACTTGAGGGTTCTAAACGGGAAGACCTGCTGTGTACACCAGCATCACGAAGCGGTGCGATCGGCAAACGGGCAGGTTTGGGCGGTTGAGGTTTGACCGCTGGCGGTTTGCGATTTGTGGGCTTTAAGGATGTTGAGGTAGAGGGTGTTGGTTTAACCTTCAGCGACAGCGGCTTAGTCGCCGCCGACCGAGTTGGTTTCCGATCATGTCCGCCGAAATAACCGTAATCTCCTTCTTCCTTCTTGCAACCTTGCTCTTTCCCTTCTGCCCTCTGCCTTCTGCCCTCTGCCTTGTCTCCACCTAAATGTGAGTATTCAACCGGACATAATATCAGCCGTGACGCCGGAGACGTGACAGGTTTATCCTGCACACTGTCCACCTTTGCCGTTTTTTGACCACTGACTTGACCACCCATGACCCCCTTTGAGGTTGAGTCAGTCAACTTGGATGGGGTTTCACCAAACGCCATGGTTGCCATGCCAATTCCCGTCAGAACTGAAAGCAAACCTACAAAAAGATTAAGCTGTAAATACCACTTCATCAAGGTAAAAACTCGACTTTAAACGAGCAAGTACTGCGTGAGCCATCAACCGATTGTTGGGAGTCTCCCCCCAAACCCTTACTGTTATCTCAGCTAAGATGTCCTTTGGGCAAGCAACTCCATCAGGAATTTGACCCAGATTTGATGTCAGGGAACAATCAAATCTGTGTCCCCAGTTGAGATTGATCGGGTAGACAACTATTCTGAACCCTAATTCTTGCTAGACCCCGAGGAAGTGCCTTAGCTGCCCAAAATAGTTTACCTTACACAAACTACCATGCTCTTAAGCCAAATGTCGGCAATTAGTTTCACTTATTAACGTTTAATCCCATCCGACGAATTTTCCGGCAAAGTGGTTCGTTCTCCATAGTTCAATAACCGTTCAATTGTTGCCAGCCGATTCTCCCACACCTGGACTTGATAAGGGTGGCGCATCCCTTGCTGCTGCATCCATTGGCGGAATTGCGATCGAAACGTGGCGAGGGCGGCTTGGGCGTTTTGGATCAGCGGCGGTGAGGGTTCCATTGCCAGTTGCTTGAGTACCTGATTCAGCTTTTCGGTTTGAGCCACCCATTCGGTCAAGGCGTCTTGATGAATGGCAATTTGCTCATTCGTGACCAAAACGTTCCATTCCCGTTGCAGCGCCACAAATCGCTCTAGGGCGACTTGGAACGGCTGACGGTAAGGAATTGGCTCGGTTAAGGTAGACTCCGGCTGACCCTGAGTCTGTTGGAAAATACGATGTAAATTATCGTTAAGATTCTCAACCGCAAACACAGCATACCCGTTGGCGGGTAAATCCCGCAGCAGTTGAATTTGGTCAACGGCGACAACATCGGGTAAATTTAACAAGCGAATCCCTGGAATGAGTAAGGCTTGCTCGAATGTCGATTCCGTGAGTAATGGTTGGGCGAGACTGTGCAACCCTTCGGTATCCAAAGCATACGTCATGGGTACAACCAGATCAATATACCCCTGCTTTGCCCATTCTTCCCAGTTTTGCTGCAATCGTTGCTGACGTTCTGCTGGGGGAAGGGCAAATACGGCAGCCGATAGAATTAAATCCGGACGTTGCGACAACAGACGCGCTGATACCGAGGCGACAAAGCTGTCTACTTGACGGATACGAAAGTCTGTCCATTGCTGCCATAATGTGCGATCGCGAGGATACACCTCAATTGGATCAACCCCGGTTCGTTGCTGAAATTGCTGACGCGCCGCCACTCCATATCCATAGGTCTGATTCACTCGCGGATCTTGAAACGGATAACGAATATAATCCAGTTGAATCCCATCCACGTCATAGCGGGTGGCAATTTCCTCCAGCAGCGTGATTAAATACTCCCGCACCTCCGGATTCGCCGGATCAAAAAATGCCTTTCTGGTATTCGGTGCAAACAAGCGTCCCTGCTGATCAAAAATCGCCCAATCGGGATGCGCCGATAACACCGGACCGGGATAATCCGGCGGCTGATTCAACAGCGCATTGTGACGTTGGTTCGCCGCCGCAAAAATCCACACCCAAGCGTGTAACTCCATCCCCCGTTCATGGGCTAACTCGACGGCGGCGTCTAGAGGGTCCCAACCGCGCACCAGGGGGTTTTGTTCCGGCGCCACCTGACTGGGGTAAATCGGATAACTGGCATTAACGGTTTCAAAGAAAACCGTATTAAATCCCGCCTTTGCCAGTTGATCGAAGAGGTTAACTAAGTCCTGTTTACCCTTTGCCTTGACAATGGTTCCCCGATCTAACCAAATTGCCCGAATTTCCGGTTGGGCAAGTTGACGTTGCATCGGATAATTATCCCAAAGCAGCCGTCGGGCATTAATCCACTGGCGTCGCGCCGCTGTATAGTCTTGTTGTTCAACCGCACCCAGAAAATTTTCTAAGCCAATTCTGGCTTGTGCCAATGCCGAGATCGTGGTGCGATGGGGATGGGAACGTTGAGTCCCATGGTCGGATTCCTTGGCACTCATCCCCGCTAATGACTCAACCCTCTCTTGAGTGAGCAGTCCAATCTCACTGTTATGAGCATTAGCCCTTAATAAGGTACTTTCCACCCGACCGATTAAGTTTTCCAACTCCCGACTCATCGCCGTCACCTGATTAGGAGTGAGAGTCCCCCAATTGTTGGCTGGAGTTTGGGCAGGAAGCACCAAGCGATCGCCTTCATTGGGAACAGGGGTTGGCTGGTTAGTGCTGCGGGGATCTTGGCGTTTTTGATCCGGGCTAATTGCAGGTACAGGAGTCGCCGCACAATTGGGTGGGGATGACGTTGCCATCTTTCCTGGTGTCGGCGTAATATCATAATGACTCAGCGCGGCTTGCAACCAAACCACATCCATCTGAGTGGTGGCTTCCCCCTCCACTCCCCAACGCCAGCCGAAAAAAACCGATTGATCGGTCGTCACTACTGCTGGGGGACTTTCCTGTTGACGCCAAACCGCCGCCGTCTCCGCATCCAGACTGGCGGGAATCACCACACCCCCTTGCCGCGTTTCCCCGAATCCGGCATTGGGTATCCACCTAGGAGAAGCCATCGACACTCGTTTCAATCGAGACGGCTGACTCAGACCAAATCCCCAATAGGCACCCAAGAGCGATCGCAAGCGATTACGCACCTCAGGTTGGGATACAATACCCACAGGACCACTCACAATGACCCGTCCGCCTTGACGCATCCAGTCTTGTAGAGTCGCCAAGTGTTCGGCTTCCAGGCGTTCAATATTGGGTAAAAATAGGAGTTGGGTATTGTCCAGATGGGAACGTTGAGCAACCTGGCTCAACTCAACCACACAGTAATCCACACCCGTTGACTGCAAGCGATCAGTAATCCCTGACCAATCGGCTTGATTATCCGGACTTTTGACCACCCCCAAGTTGACCGTTTGAGCTAACGCCCTGGGGTTACCTAGCAGGGTATTGATTGTTGTCGCGATCGCAATGCCAACTACCCATTTCTTCATAGCTATCTTTATATCTTTGTATTTAGGAAAGCGGGTTTTTGAGCAGTGACCCTGATCAATTTAGATCAATTATCAATCAACCCTGAACTAATGACAAATGACGAATAACAGATGATTCCTCGCATTACATTTTCGTTACTTAGTACAGTTCTTTTGTTGTCTTGCTCAACAAGCCCGCAATCTATTTCCACGCCGACGAATAGCCCAGACCCCACAACAGTAGCAGAAACTCCTGATCAACCATTGCCAGAGGCGATAAGCAATCAAGTCAAAGTTGCCCTTGCCGATCGCCTTAATGTTGCTGTTGATCAACTAGAAATTGGTCGCCATAGCCGTGAAACCTGGTCAGACGGCTGCTTAGGGCTAGGGGGTGCGGCTGAATCATGCCTAGCCGCGCTCACAGAAGGTTGGAACAGGGAACAGGGAACAAACTTGTCCCAGCTTGGGTTGGTAGCTGGCAGACTAATATTCAGATGAGCGATCGCACAAATTAAGGATTCAATCATGACTCAATCGCAACCGCCACTTCCCCAACCTCAGTTAAACCCTCAGGGAATTACGTTTGACCAATATGCCGAATTCACACCACAAAAGCTAGAACTGAGAAATGGCTACTTGGGTTATGGTGGACAAGAGCAAACAGGGTTTCAATTGGCAGTTTTAACCAATATGGGACTATTAGCCGCCTTGCAACACACAGGCGTGTCGCTGTGGGTGGACGCCCTGAATCACCATTTGCGGCAAACGTTGGCAGCTGTCAATGCTGAACCCGACGTCGCTGAAGCAATGATCAATCGGTTGAATCGAGCCATAGAGGACATAGAGGCGATCGCAGAGTATCTTGAGAATGAGAAAGAATGAGTTCTAACCAATCGGGAGACAAGATTCGCCAAGCTATAGCAATCCTATTTGAGTCGTGTCCAAAAATCTGATAATTTTCGGGAATGGGCAATGGGCAATGGGCAATGGGCAATGGTAAAGAGTTTCAAGGCTTTTTTCTATTTTTTGATGTTTCACAACCTATTTAGGATTGCTATATTGTTCAAGCGGATTAATCGATTGTAAACAATTCAGGACAATAGATAAGGGATTGGGGGACGAACGATGACAGTTGCTGTAGAGATTCGACGCTTAAGTGTGCAGGATTACCACCGCATGGTGGAGACGGGTATTCTGACACCGGATGAACGGGTAGAATTAATCGAAGGACAGCTTTATCAAATGGCGGCGAAGGGTACGTTTCATCGTGCGGCAATTACCCGGATTAAACGGCTACTGGAAAGACGCTTGGGAAATCGGGTGTTGCTGCGGTTTCAAGATCCGGTACGATTGAGCGATGATTCAGAACCCGAACCGGATGTGGCGGTGGTGCAACCTGATCCATTCGATTATGAAGACCATCATCCCACACCGGAGGAAATTTATCTATTAATTGAAGTGTCTGACCGCACATTGAAACGCGACAGGAAATTAAAAGCACCAGCTTATGGGCGATCGGGTGTAAGAGAGTATTGGATTTTAGATGTTAATTCTCGGCAATTATACGTGTTTCGGGAGCCAAGGATGGAGGGTTATGCGAACCAGGTGGTATTGGCTGAGTCGGATTTAATTGCTCCTTTGGCATTTCCCGATTGTCAGGTGTCTGTTCAGGATTTGCTCAGGAGGAGTTCAGATTTAGTCGATGGGGACAATTACAGTTAACGGTTCTGATCGTCATTTGTCATTTGTCATACTCAAGGGAGGACATCTTATACCTAGGAGTTATGTCTGAACAGTTTACCCAACAAGTGAGCGATCGCATCTGTAAGCACATGAACGAGGATCATGCTGACGCGATCGCGCTTTACGCCCGTACCTTCGGGAATTCTCCCGATACGGAGTCGGCTCAAATGCAGTCCATTGATGCGACAGGAATGAATCTAATCACCCAACGTCAGGGTGAGTCGATTCCCTTACGCATTGAGTTTGATCACACCCTCAAAGACTCTGAAGACGCCCACCACACCTTAATTGACATGGTGAAGCAAGCCAGAGGTGCGGCTAAATCAACCTAGCGACGTGATAAATTAACGGCGCTAATCCCAACGCGGGTAAAAAGGAAGCAACACGGATGTGGGTCAACTGTAACAGGTTGATTCCCGTCCCCAAAATCATTAATCCGCCCACTCCTGTAATCAAGAGAATTCGCGGATCACTGGCGGGATCGGGAATCGCTTGCGCCAAGACTCCCGCCACCAGAGAAATTCCGCCCTGATAGACTAAAATCACAATAATCGAAAAACCGACGCCAATCCCAAAACTACTCGAAAGTGCGATCGCGGCGATTCCATCCATCACGGCTTTTAGTGTCAGCAAGGTATCGTCACCTGTCAAACCATTATTCAGACTCCCCAGCAACGTCATTGGACCGACACAAAACAATAAACTAGCCGCCACAAACCCTTCGGTGAACGCACCACTTCCGCGAAACCGAGTTTTCAGCCAATTCCCCACCGATTGCAGTCTCGCTTCAATTTGCCACCATTCTCCCAATAATCCCCCCAACACAATACTAATCAGCGCTAATACCACACCATCAATGCGCCCTGCTTGCACCTGAGTCATACTCGCCGCCATTGTGACACCCAGAAATAGGGTAAGAAGTCCTACCCCTTGGGTGATAATTTGTTGCATGGGTTTAGGTAAACGGTGCTTAAGTAACAAGCCTACAGTTGTGCCAATAGTCACCGTTATCACATTAATCCAAGTCCCGCTTGTCTTGGTAAAGAAATCAGTGAGCAAAGAATTTCCCTTTTTATAAAAATCGTAAACAGTATATTTTTTATAACCTTTTCCCACCCCCATCAAATTGGCTTACCCTTGGATAGAATCCGCTCTAATTTTAGATTAAATCGATATATAACGATGAAGCGCCGGAAATTCTGCAAAAATGCTGTACTCAAAACAGCAGGGTTCACCACAGTAACCTCAACTCAAACGCCCTCTCAACCTTCTGCTTCTACACCAACTCAACCCGCGATTCAATGGCGCATGGCAACCAGTTGGCTCAAAAGTGATATTACCTTTAACGCGGTGGAAGACCTTTGTCAACGAGTGAAGGCGGCGACGAATGGACGGTTTGTGATTATTCCCTATCCAGCGGGTGAAATTGTTCCCCCATTACAGGTATTTGATGCCGTTAAAGCGGGAACGGTTGAGTGCGGTCATACCACGGCGCTTTACTATCTGGACAAAAATCCCACCTTAATCTTTAGCATTTCTGTTCCCTTTGGACTAACAACGTATCAACAAAATGCTTGGTTACATTATGGGGGCGGTTTAGAAATAATGCATCAGATCTATGCTGACTTTGGCATTATCGCATTTCCCGCTGGTGCGGTGGGTATCCAAATGGGTGGATGGTTCAACCAAGAAATGAATCATTCGGCTGACTTTAAAGGACTAAAAATTCGCATTCCTGGATGGGGAGCGCAAATTCTTAGCCGTTTTGGGGCGCAGGTGATTGTGTTAGGCGGTGATGAAATTTTGGCGGCGCTAAAGGCGGGTAGAATTGAGGCAGCCGAATGGCGCAATCCTCATGATGATCAGCAGTTAGGATTGCACCGTGTTGCTCGCTATTACTATTATCCAGGGTGGTGGGAACCGGGAGCGAGTGAAGATATTCTGGTGAGTCGTCAGCAATGGCAAACGTTACCGAAAGCTTATCAGCAAATTTTTCAAGCGGCGGCGACGGAAACGAGTTTGACGATGTTAGCCGCCTTGGATGCAGCAAATGGGGAAGCGCTAAAAGGGTTAGTTGAGGGTGGAACCCAATTAAAATCCTACAGTCAAGAAATATTACAAACGGCGTATCAAGTGAGTGTTGACCTTTTAGCAGAAAATGCTCGTCAAGATGTAATCTTTCGAGATGTATACGATAAATGGAAAGCGTTTCGCCGTAATATTTATCAGTGGAATCGGATCAATGAATTGAGTTTAGAGCAGTTTGTCCTGAAAGATTTTAGCTAAAATCAATGATTCAGTCGGAATTGATTCGGGTAAAAGGTGCTAAACTATAAAGTTTAAACTTGGTATCAGTTTAACCCGATTACATGGGGTGAGGTTAACACCGTGAATTCCAGGCTGAATGCTTTTAAAGCTAAATTCTTGAATCATCGAGTTCAAGCTAACCGTCGGAAACTAGCCGCTCAGCTCCGTAATCAGAAAATTGGACAAAAATTAAATATCGCCTTTGGTGTTTTAATGGTGATGACGTTTCTGGTGATTGGGCGAAATTATTTGGGGGGACGAGAGGCTCAAGTTAATATTAATCGAACCCAAAGTATTCGAGTTCCGACTGTCCTCGCTTCCGCCCAAGCCCAGGCAAATTTGCTGAAAATGTTATCCCAAGTGCGAGCGTATATAGCCACGGGAGATCCGGAATACCGCTACCGCTACCAAGAGTCGAGACAGAAGTTTGAAGCGGATTTAGCCCAAATGGAGGCGCTGGCGAACCATTCCGCCTCTGATATTCGCGATCGCGTTGGTAAACTGAAACAAACGTATCAGATTTGGTCGGAACTCCCCGATCAGCTCATCGCCCTGCGAGATAACTTGCTGGAAAATCAACCCGCCTTAAAACTCTTGGATAACCAAGGAAAAAACCGATTATTATTATTCAGCGAGAGATAGAAGAAATGCTCGATGATCAGGAGACGCGATCGCCCTCCGCCACGAACACGGCTCTCCTCCGGGATATGGCTGAATTTCAAAGTAGTTTTGCTCTCCTCGTCTCCGCCTTACAAAGCTATTTAGTCACTCGTTCTCCCTCGTTTCGCTTTGAGTACAATGCTTTAGCTCAAGCCAACCAAAATGCTTGGCAAGAGTTAGTAGCAAAACAAGAATTTTTGACCGCTAATCAGCGCACCCGCTTTAATGAAATTGCCAACAGACGTATTGAATTCTTTCGGTTACCCCCACAAATGTTTGAGATTGTAGAAAGTGACCGCTATCGCCAAGAATTATTCTTACTGAAAACTCAAGCTGAACCGCTAGCTGAAGACATGTTGAGCCAGCTTGATCAAATTGTTACAGATCAGCAATTAATGCTAGCTCAGGAATTAAAAAAAGCCAATCGCAGTCTCAATCAAGCGCAATGGCAAACCTTAATTGGGGGGATTTTCGCCTTAATCCTCGCCATAGCTATGGCATTTTGGTTACGCCGACAAATTGCTGAACCGATTAAACGACTGACAGTCGTAACCCGTCGTCTCCAAGATGGGGATTTGAGTGTGAAAGCGGCGGTTAACTCCACCGATGAAGTGGGGGAACTGGCTGACTCATTTAACTGTATGTCAGGACAACTTCAGCACGCATTTGTCACCTTAGAAGATAAAGTTAGAGAACGCACCGCCCAACTCGCCACAGCGAATCAAGAGATTCAGGCGCTCAATCAGAAGCTGAAAACTGAAAACCTCCGCATGAGCGCTCAACTGGATATTGTCCGTCAAATGCAACATCTAATCCTACCCAAAGCCGAGGAACTTCAATGTATTGAAGGACTCGATATTGCTGGATTTATGGAACCCGCTGATGAAGTGGGAGGTGATTATTATGATGTACTCTACAGTGACGGTGTTGTCACTATTGGTATTGGTGATGTTACCGGACATGGACTCGAAAGTGGTATTTTAATGTTGATGACCCAAATGGGTGTCCGCACTCTTAAAGAAATTCGCGAAACTGATCCGATTCGATTCCTGGATACGCTTAACCGGACTATTTATAAGAATGTTCAACGGATGAACTCGGACAAAAATTTGACATTAGCGATTCTTAATTATGCCCAAAATCAAGTCAGCATAAGTGGTCAACATGAAGAAACTATTGTGGTGCGAAAGGGTGGCAAAATAGAGCGAATTGACACCATCAATTTAGGGTTTCCCATTGGTTTGGAGTATGAAATTTCCGAATTTATTCATCATACTCTCGTACAACTCAATCCGGGTGATGGGATTGTCCTTTATACCGATGGGATTACCGAAGCTGAAACTATAAACCGGATTCAGTATGGGATAGAAAAGCTTTGTCAGGTGGTGCGTCAAAATTGGCAAAAGTCAGCGGAGGAGATTAAGCAGGCGGTGATTGATGATGTACGGCGACACATTGGTCAGCAGAAAGTGTTTGATGATATTACGTTGCTAGTTCTGAAGCAACAATAAATGACATACTCCCTCCCAGCTAGATCCCCGACTTCTCCAAGAAGTCGGGGATCTGTGTACCTCACTTACGCGCCATCGCGCTGTAATTATAAAAATTTATATCACTAAGTACAGCCGAGCCATTTGAGCCGATTTAATTTAAATAACAGAAATGTTTAAGGTAGTTATACAGTTCGCGAAATAATGGACATTTTTCTTGGACTATGTGGGGATTTATTTTCCCCAAAAGCACAGGGGTATGTTCTTTTTTAGAAAAGCGCGGCTTATTGCGATCATCTTCATGTTGTACACTGGAATTAATCAGCGCCTCTGATAATTTTTCTCGACAGCAATCTCTTTGTGGATCGTATTCGCTAAATGATTCTGGACGATCAAAAGGAATATACTTTTGGGTACTAAGCCACCAACGCATACGCTCATGTCTACCTCGAAAATCTGGATGTTGAGCTATTGAATTATTCCAATCCGCAATAATCCAAGCTTCGAGTTCAGGTGCAGCGAATCCCACAAATTTATCGATATCAGCAGATTCATGAACTTGTGATATCTCCTGCAATATTTTTTGTCTTTGTATTTCAGGATCGCGACAATCCAGATCATCAAACACTAAAATTAGATCACATCTATTGGCTTCTACTTTCAAGGCGATAGGGAGTTCATGTTTGATTTGCTCAATCAAGCTTTGACCTGTTCTACCATAACTGACGCCTCGATTCGGTTTCGGACCCGGTTTTTGGCGGACTGGTGTTTTCCGTTCAAATCTACACCCTGGAAAATTTTTCTCTAAAAACGGAATTAATCCTCTCACTTCAGATTCACCACCTCCAGCGAAAACCCATACTACCACGGCCATCCTCCAATACTGGGATCGCCAACCCGATAGAGATCACCTAATTGCCATCCTTGTTCAAGTTTTGGTTCTAGAATATCCTGAGAAAGAGATTTAACTGAAAAATGGGTTTTATTTTCTGAGTAAAAACAAAGCACGTTGTCTAAACAATCAGTAAAATGATCCAAAAGATCCGGACTATGTGTTGTAATAATAATTTGAGTTTTTTGGGACGCTTTCTTAATCCACTCCGCTAAAATTTGCATCCAGGATACATGTAATCCTAATTCAGGTTCATCAATGACTAGCAACGAAGGAAGCATGGGAGAATGTAAAAGAATTGCCCAACATAGCATTCTCACGGTTCCATCTGACATTTCATTCAGGTAGAATGGTTCGTCTATGCCATCAAAGTACCATTCGACAGTGAGAGATAAGCGACCAGAATGTATAGATCTCAAACGACGAGTTTTTGGCAAGATTGATTTCATTGCCACATTAATACTATCCTCAAAATCAATATTTTTTTGACTTAAGTTGTGCAATACTAACGGCAAATTATTACCGGATGAAGATAAATAAATATCACTCCCACCTATTTTCGGTTCAGCCAGTCTGATTTGATGTAAATCCATATTGTTGGCATTATAAAATTGCCACTTTGAAATAAATTCAACTAATTCTCTTCTGATTCTATAGACGGGAGTTTTTTCCGGAGCATGTTGGCTATACTCAAGCAGTTTTGGTAAAGAAGCAAGTCCTAAATCCTTAGCAGAAATATTTTCTAATCTTTCAAAATGTGTTTTAGATTGAGCGGGTTCATCATAAACAGAGACAACTCCTTTTCCGACTTCTTGATCATGAAATTTATAATAATAAAACGGTGAAATTGGTGCTGATTCATGTAAATCTGCTCCACTGTATAGATATTCTTCGGAAAGAGTGACTTTAGGGTTATTGCGAGCAATATAAAGCTTTAAATCAAGGATGCTGCTTTGTTTATGTGTCGTCTGGTTTTGTGAAAGATTGGTAAAACAGTAGGCAAGGCTGACTTGAGCCGGACTATCCAGGTTCCCAGCTAAAATTTTATTCCCACCCATTTGGGCAACGGCATTTTCAAAACTACTAACCCCTCGACTTTCATCAGGACTAGTTGTTAGGCAATTTTTTAAGAACTCTAAGCAACTAATAAAATTACTTTTCCCTGAACCATTTGAACCGATAAAGACGTTAAGATTATTGAGATAGTTTGACTGATATAATTGTAGGTTTTTATAATTTTTTGCTGCCAGGAACTGAAGAATTGGTTGATTCATTTTATTTGTAGCAAATCTGTATTTTCCCAAATATAGCAATCGCCATAGCGGTTAGGACGCATCTTATGGTAGAGACGTAGCATGCTACTGGTAGAGACGTAGCATGCTACTGGTAGAGACGTAGCATGCTACGTCTCTACAGTTGGGGGGAGAACTATCCAATTCATTCGACTAAGTTTAAAGAGGTGACCTCAAGGATTGTCCCTTCTAGTTTGGTACTATCAAGTTTTACATTTGTCAAGTCCGTCCCCGCTAAATTGGCGTCGCTTAAATCCGCATCTTTGAGAATCGCCGCCGTTAGCTTGGCATAAGCTAAATTAGACCGACCTAAATTGGCTCCATTCAACTGAGCTTCTGTGAGGTTGGCTTCAATCAGGTTCGCCCCACTCAAGTTAACCCCACTCAGGTTAGCATTGGTGAGATTGACTCCAATCATATTGGTGATACTGAGATTAGCACCTGTGAGATCAGCGTTACTCAAATTCGCTTTGATCAGGTTAGCGCCGCTCAGGTAAGCAATCATCAGGCTGCTATGACTCATATCCGCACAACTCAGTTCAGCCCCGCTTAAGTTAGCGCCACTGAGATTGGCATATCGCAGGTTGGCAACGCCAAGTTTGCTGCCAATCAAATTCGCATCCTTGAGGTTAGCATCTCTAAGATCCGCATTACTGAGCGTGGCAATAATCAGATCAGCTTTACTGAGATCCGCTCCAATCAGTTTGGCATCTCGCAAGTTGGCATCACTGAGGTCAGCATTACGCAGGTTAGCCCCCATGAGCTCAGCACCCCGTAAGTCAGCGTCGCGCAAGTCAGCATCACGCAAGTCGGCATCACGCAGGTCAGCATTCTGAAAACTTCGCTCTCCTGCTGCGTAACGTGACCGAAATTCGTTTGCATCCATAGGTGTAGGTGGGTTGGGTGTCTTGGGAAATCAGCTTGAATGAGCTTTTCCCAATGCTAGGTTCTAGCACGAACCAGAAAATACCGGAATCCTAACTCACGGAACTGGTTTGGGAATCTCCAGTCAAACTGATCAGGGTTCCTTCTAGCTTAGCTTGATCTAGATTGGCATCGGTCAAATCCGCACTAGCAAAATTGGCGTCGCGCAGATCGGCATGACACAATAATGCGCCATTTAGTTTGGCATGAGCTAGGTTGGCTCGATACAATTTGGCTTCACTTAAATTTGCACCACTGAGATTGGCTTCAATCAAGTTAGCCCCATTGAGATCCGCACTAATTAGGTTAGCCCCACTGAGATCCGCTCCGATGAGATTGGTAATACTTAGATTAGCACCGCTTAAGTTAGCGTCGCTTAGGTTAACTTTGATTAAACTCGCATCACTCAGATAAGCGCGACTCAGGCTGGCGCTTTTGAGGTTAGCGCCACTAAGTTCGGCACTGATTAAGTTGGCACCAATCAGGTTTGCCTCACCCAGATTGGCAACCCCCAACTTTGCCCCAATCAGGTTTGCCTCACTCAGATTCGCCCCCCTCAAATCCGCATCACTGAGGGTGGTAAAAATGAGATCCGCACCCGTTAGATTGGCACCCTGCAAATTAGTCTCGCTGAGATTAGCACCGCTAAAGTCCGAATAACTCAAGTCAGCTTGGTTGAGATCAGCACCAATCAGATTGACACTGCGGAAATTTCTTTCACCTGCGGCATAACGCGACCGAATTTCTTTAGCATCCATAGGTTTTATGTTGTAAATTTAGGCTTAACAAATTTTTACGGTAAAACCAGTTGTCTAATCCCTCTGTGGTCACTTTACATCCAAAAAAACAAAGGACAAAGAACCAATGACCAATAACCCATCAAATGAAAACCCGATGTTCGAGTGATGGCATCTGACGGCGAACTTGTTCAAGGCGAGTCGGATTAATCTCTGCGATCGCAACACCTGGTTGATCACCAGCATCGGCTAAGATCACCCCCCAAGGGTCAACAATCATGGCATGACCATGGGTTTTACGCATGGCGTAATGACGCCCGGTTTGCGCCGGAGCAATCACATAACAGGTGTTTTCAATGGCTCGTGCTTGAAGTAAGACTTGCCAATGATCTTTTCCTGTATAGGCAGTGAAGGCAGCCGGAACAAACAAAATGTCCGCTCCTTTATAAGCTAAATGACGGTACAGTTCTGGGAAGCGAACATCATAGCACACTGATAGTCCTAAATTACCCAGGGTGTCGCAGGCGCAAACCGGTGGCAGTTGCTCCCCTGGCATTACCGTACTCGATTCTTGATAGGTGTTGCCATCAGGGACATTCACATCGAACAAGTGAACTTTTTGATAACGCACCAGTTCGACGCCATTGGGATCAAGAAGTAAAGCGGTGTTGTAAACTTTTGTATTGTCTACAGGCACAGGAAATCCTCCCCCCAGCAGAGTGACCTGGAAACGCTGTGCCATGGTTTTGAGGAATTTTTCACTCTGGAGGGCGATCGCCTGAGCTTGCGCCACTTTGTCTTCTTCTTTACCGAGGAACGAGAAGTTTTCCGGTAAAGTAATCAGCTCAGCGCCTTGGCGCACCGCCAGTTCAATCAATGTTTCTGCCTCAACCAGATTCTTCTCTAGGTCAGGCAGGCTTGTCATTTGCACAGCAGCGGCAAGGTAAGATTTCATCGGTAGCAGGCGTAGATGATTCTATCGTTGAAGTTTTTGCCATTAACTATACCAGGCAACGCCGTTCACAGCCATATCAATTCTGGACGCACTGGCGCGATCGCGGCTTCTGGGGACGCTGGCGTCGGGTGCGGCGCATCCTCCGCCTTTGGGTTAACGCTAATTTAGATTAATTCTTGCTTCAGAAGGATACCTAAGACGGAATGATTTAGCTAACTTACTCACTAACGGTTAAGCACTGGTCAACTGAGTCAAGGCTTTCTGTAAATAAATGTAATCTTTAATCAAGAACTTGACACCTATCCGCGCCACCTTGAAACAAACCATTAAGGAGTGCGTCTTTTTCGATCAGAAATCTAGTTTACCCTTGAAGTGTAACCGTAGATTTGGATACAGTTGGTGGTAAAATACACCTGATCTTGAACAAATGTATACAGGAGGACATGTTCGGTGAATCTAATTTGTGAAATTACTCAACAAGCACTCTTAACCGGTTGTTTAACTATAGAATCTGAAAATCAACTGCGCCAGCTTCTGTCTGGAAAATATGGCACAGAAGACTTGAAAGCCTTCATTCGATTGCAGCAAGCGGTCATGGAAGGCTTAGTTAGGCAAGAGTCTCGTGAACGATTCTTTGCTCAGGTATCCCCAGGAAGCTTTACCCAGGAGGTCGCGATCGCGTCTTAACAAAACATCAACTTAACTCTAGTCCCTAATATCCATAAACCTCAAATCCTTGCCCATGACCAATGAACCATGAGCCTAACCGCTCACTTTTGTTTTGCCTCCTATTTAATCATCATTTCGTCGCCACAACAGCGATATTCCACGCCAATCGCTTGATCAACGGTATCTTTTTGAGGCTCTGATCGATTATCTCCAACCGCCGATACGTCGGACTTAATCGTTTATGTTCAATAATAATCTTTTTCCAATAACGTTCTTTATTGGGATCAACCTTTTCAATTAAATAGAAGCGCAGAAAAATCCAAAGGCTTGCCAACCAAAAGGTATCATAAGTTGTCTGGGCAAAGAGAGACTCAACCACATTAACAATATTAATATCCAACGGCATTTCATCATCGGTACGCACCTCAGTCGCCATACGCCGATAAATATTAATCACAGGATTATGCTTCAGTGGGTCCCAAAAACAGGCTTTTCCTCCGGGTTTGAGAACACGGTGCATTTCCTGCAATGCGATTTTGGGATCGGGAATATGGTGCAATAAATTGGAGGCATAAACAATATCGAACGTATTGTCTGCAAAATCCAGCGCCATAGCATTCGCTGTCTGTCCCTCAATGTTAACACCGTTAGCTGCTGCTAATTTTAGCGCCACCTCTACCATTCCGGCTGAATAGTCAGCGGCGACACAATTCGCGCCTTTTTGGGCAAAATAAACACTATTTTCACCTGCACCACAGCCTAAATCTAAGAGACGTTTGCCACGAATATTACCGAGTTGTTGCAGAATAAATCGGTTTTCTGGGGCGGTACAGGCTTCAAAATAATCAGCCACGCGAATGCCATCGACATCAATGGCGGCTGCCCAGGTATCATGAAACTGGCGTTCTTTGCTGAGAGTGTCGTCAATCATGTTGTGGGTAAGAGTTGTACAGAGACGGTTAGGGAATTGATAGCAATCTATAAATTTCGTTCATAATTTTCAAATAAAGAAAGCTGAGTATGGTTCTTAAGATAAGGTCTATTCGGTTTAGGTTTATTTTTGTTATCACTTGTGTGGTTGACATCTTTCCATTTTTCTACGGTTGGTCTGTACCACCAATATTCAAGTAAAGATTTATCAACAAAATTTATTAGTTCTGAGTCGGGCCAGATATGAAGTTTTTCGATACAACCTAATTTGTCTGCTGCATCCTCAATTTCACCCCACTGTCTTATGAAGTGCTTTGCCCAAGATTTTTTTTCCATGACTAAGTTAACAAAGTCTAATCCAGCGGACTTCATTCGTTGGCCATTACTACCACGCGCATTGATCGGCTCCCAGAAAATTACTTCAGGTTCAACCTTCATTAAATGCTCTAAGCACTCAACCAAGTCTTTAAAGGTTAACTGAGGTGGAGTCGGAGCCACTGCAATATACAAGCGACAGTCATGTTTGTATCCTTCTAAAAGTGCTTTGTAGCGTTCGCTAGGAGGAGGGGAGTGAGGTTCAATACATCGACTAAGTTCATCATCTATAAAAGGAATACTCATCCCAACAGTTACATTCGGGTGATTGAGGATATCTATATCTTCGAGCCATAATGGACTACGAGTTAGAATCCTAACTCGCTTATCATATTTCAATAACACTTCAATGGTTCTTCGAGTTACATTAGCAGTCTCCTTGTTCTGATAAGGATCGGTTCCAGAGCATAAAAGTACAACCCCTCTTCCAGAAGCCGTCTCACGCCAAACTTTCTTTCGGCTTAATTTTTTCTCTAATTTTTCGGGAACCTCTTCTCGAATAAAAAGATACTGTCCCCAGTTCATTTGGGGATTAGCTACCCCTTTCTCGGCTAAGTGAGATTGCCTCGCTCGAATAACTGGTGTAGACGGAACATAGCAGAATGTGCAGCCGTGTAAGCATCCTGATGCAACATTGATAACGTAGTCACAAAGTGCTTTCTTGTTTAAAGCGCTTTCTTGAAGAGGATTAGTAATAGCTTCGGTACCTTTGACAACTGCCATTATGGTATAAATATACTATCTATGTATCCTAATATTAGGCTAGAACCTTGGCACTTACAAGTTCGACTTTAACTCAAAATCAAGTGTCTTTAACTGTTAAGTTAAGTAAATTACACTTGACATTAGGGTATGACTTGGGCAAACCAAGATTATGTAAGCATTGATCTCTATAGGATCTATCCAAGGGGATACTGAGACAGAGAACATGTAGTATTTTATACAAAAAATATGATGAGCAAGAAGGATAGAGCAAGCCACAACAATAGTTGCTACTGGAGTGCTGATGGTACTCACTTACCTGAGATACAGCCTCATACTAAAATCAAACATCAGGTACTTGGAGATTACACTCAGAGGTGGGTAGAGACGCTAACGGGACATGGCAAATATGGGGTTAGGACTGTCACCTTAGTGGATGGTTTCTGTGGTGGAGGAATGTACACTGATGGGAACCAATTATGGGAAGGTTCGTCGCTTCGCATGATCCGCAAAGTTGAAGAGGGACTGAGGAATGTTCAGGAGCGTAAGCCTTATCAGGAGCTAGATGTTAAATTTATCTTCATCGATAATGACCCAGACCATACTGCTTGCTTAAATTTACAGCTTAAGAATGCAGGTTTTGAGAACTATATCGAATCTGGTAAATGTGAAATTATTACTGGTAATTTTCACGAAAAACTCGACTATTGTTTACACCGTATTATAGAGAGAAAAGGTCACTCTTTTTTCTTCTTAGATCCCTTTGGGTTAGATATTACTCCAGAAATTGTTAAAAAAATTATTGACCTAGGTCGATCAGAAGTACTCTTCAATCATATGCTATTCGTCTCTGACAGCCAACAACTAAGTCTATTCGATAGGCTTATTGGTGATTAAATTGTATTATTCTACGACAACGCTTGTTAATAGTCCCATGAAATCGCGCCCTAAAAACAAAGAAGAAATCAGGGAACCCCTGAAGCTCAAAAACCAAACAAGCCAGCTTCGGTAAAAGCGCGGTCTAGGTCAAGTGTCAAACCCAGATTTTCAGCCCACTCCCATAAATAATCAAAATCAAGTTGTTCTGCTTGCACCTTGAGGACTGCCAAGACATCACGCCATTGTTTTTCCGAACCTGAACCCTGCCTCCATCGGAGTTTACTTAAAATAACATCTTCAGGAGAAGCAAAATAGATCCTTGTGCCTTCAAACTCAATCACCCGTCGGCGCTCAAACTTCAGGCGATCAAATTCCTCGGTTCCGCTTATCAGCAAATCAGCACGGCTAATGCTCTCCATATCGGTAATTTGCAGGGTTCTCATCCGACCCAATTTCACAACACTGGGGACAGAAAAACCACACTCGCTGAGGGCGTCGGTAATGCGATCAATATCAGTCGGAGAAATCCCGATTACCAAATCTAAATCCTGTGTTGTGCGGGGTTCACCGTAAGCAATTGCTGCTATCCCACCCGTGATGTAATAGGGAATGGAAAATTCTGCAAAAATGGGATGAAGTTTAACCGCTAACTGTACCGAATCCTGAATCCACATTTGTGACTTGAGGGTGGGAGTGTAATTAGCAGGGCAATGGTCTTGTAACCACGCTCTGGCAATTTTTTGGGCGAACTGGGTTGGGGAAAGATGTGCAAATTGTTGGCTTAGAGAACACAACGACAGCTTACGGGCGCTCTTTGTCAGCGAGGCTGCCATTTTCAACCGATCGCCCGGTGTTCGTTGTCGGAGTAAGTGGAATGTTAGTTTATCTGTTTCTACACTGGTGTCTTCAGCCTGGGAACGGTATCCTGACACAACAGAGAATGGAGACATGGCTGGAATTATCGCGATCGCGAGTGCAAGATCTGAGTTTAAGTAGGTGGACACAATTAAAGTTAGCGGTGGAGATTAGGGAACAGGGAACAGGGAACAGGGAACAGGGAACAGTAAGGGTTTGAGGCTTGTTTACATAACTTAATATCGTTAAATTTATTTCCACCAACCTACTTATTTCTACAATCTTATCGACCTAGTTGCCGTCTCAATTCCCGCAACATCCGACTGGTTCCTTGTTCAATGGCTTGTTGCACCAATGGGGGAATCAGTTCGGTAATCGACATATCAGGAAAGATGGTTGTTTCTGGGGAAAGACTATAGTCCCCATTGCGGAAAATATAAATCCTAAGCTGGTGATGGCGATAAATCCAAACTTCTGGAACTTGTAACGCGGCGTAAGCGTCAAGGGTGGTTTTTGAGGTGACATCGCACTCAATAGCCAGATCTGGGGGTGGGTAAATGTCTAAATCCATAATCGTGCAACCCTGAACACGGTTGGCGTTCTGGATATAGAGACAGGTATCAGGTTCAACACCAGCAATCACTGGACGTTTGAATGTTGTTGAACCAAAGTCTTCCCAATCCCGCTCTTGGCTATCTAGGATTGTTTTAACAATATCGGCAATGATGCGATGGGGACGTTCATGAATGGCTAACGGGGACATGATTGAGAGAATGCCTTGGTAGTAGGCGATGCGGGTGTTTCGGTGTTCGCCTAACTCTACCAGAATTTGTTCAAAGTCTTGCCAAGATACATCAGAAATCTGAATGGTGCTACCTGGAGTTAGTTCAATGGCGCGAATGGGAATAGTGACACTCAAGCTATTTTGCTCCAATTGATGCAATTGATGATATCAAATCCACTGAAGCCACGGCGATTAAAATCGCGGAACCCTATTTTAAATTAGATCCCCGACTTCTCAAAGAAGTCAGGGATCTGGTAAAGATGAATTAAACTGAGGCTACCGCTTTATCTGTCGCGCGATCGCTCTCTTGTTGACCTTGCCCCTGTAACCAACCATAGAGGCGGTTCAGGGCATTCACATAAGCTTGGGCGGATGCCACAATAATATCGGTATTGGCAGCATGACCAGAAAAGACGCGACTGTTATACCGTAGCCGAATTGTGACTTCCCCTAAAGCGTCAATCCCGGCTGTCACTGACTGAACAGAATATTCAATCAGTTCGTTGGGAACATTCACCACCCGGTTAATTGCTTTATACACCGCATCCACTGGACCGGTTCCAATCGCCGCATCCATCAATTCTTCACCTTCTGGCGTGCGTAAGGTTACGGTAGCCGTAGGACGGGCATGATCTCCACAGGATACCTGGACTAATTCTAAATGGAAGAGTTCGGGAACTTGGCGAATTTCGTCGTTAACCAGGGCTTCTAAGTCCCAATCGGATACCTCTTTTTTCTTATCCGCCACTTCTTTAAAGCGGACAAAGGCTTTATTCAACTCTGTCTCCGACAGATCAAACCCTAATTCTTGGAGACGAGTGCGGAAGGCGTTGCGCCCGGAATGCTTACCTAAGACAATCTGATTATCAGTTAACCCGATTAACTTGGCATCCATGATTTCGTAAGTCAGCTTATTTTTGAGGACGCCATCTTGGTGAATTCCCGATTCGTGGGCAAAAGCGTTTGCACCGACAATTGCCTTATTCGGTTGCACTAACATTCCGGTTAAATTCGACACTAACCGCGAGGTTTTGTAAATCTGGCGCGTGTCAATATTGGTTAAGGACTCCTCTGACTCCGGAGGACGTCCCAAATAGGGGTTGTAAAATTGCCGCCGGACGTGTAATGCCATGATGAGTTCTTCTAAGGCGGCATTTCCCGCACGTTCACCAATGCCGTTAATCGTGCATTCTAACTGTCGCGCCCCATTTTTCACGGCTTCCAGGAAGTTAGCAACGGCTAATCCTAGGTCATTGTGACCATGAACGGAGATAATCGCTTGGTCGATATTGGGGACGTTTTCTTTAATCCCACGAATCAATCCGCCAAACTCAGTGGGGGTGGTGTAGCCCACGGTATCGGGAATATTTACCGTTGTAGCCCCCGCCGCGATCGCCCGTTCTAGCACCTCGTACAAAAACTCTGGATCAGAACGCCCTGCATCTTCCGGGGAAAACTCCACATCCTCAACAAAGGATTTGGCATACGCCACCATTTCCTCGGCGATCGCCAATACCTCTTGTCTGGTCTTTTTCAGTTTATATTGGAGATGAATATCAGATGTGGCGATAAACGTATGAATTCGCCCATGGGCGGCGGGTTTGAGGGCTTTGGCGGCGGCTTCGATATCCTGACGAGTGGCTCGGGCTAACCCACATATTGTTGGTCCCGACTCGCCACCGACGGCTTGGGCAATCTTTTGCACCGCCTCAAAGTCACCGACACTGGCATAAGGGAACCCGGCTTCAATCACATCTACACCGAGTCGTGCCAATTGCCGTGCGATCGTCAGTTTCTCCTCGACATTTAAAGTGGCTCCGGGACACTGTTCGCCATCGCGCAGCGTGGTATCAAAAATAATAATTCGATTGGGTTGCTTGTTCATGATGATTGTCTCCAGTCAGAACGTCGTTAACCTTGGTAATGGGTCAAACGGTAAGGGTTAGTTTGCCTCATCAATCAAGAATCCATTTTCTCGATGTAATCACGTATATCATTTAAATCGATATACCGATCTGTTGCATTTCTTAATTCTCTGGCAATCATTCCTTCCGTTGATACGACGGTAATATGAGTATTTTTTGAACGCAGCAATTCGATCGCCCGTTCAAAATCACCATCGCCACTAAACAGAATAACTCGGTCATACTGTTCTACAGTATTAAACATATCAACAACAATTTCTATATCAAGATTAGCTTTTTGGGAGTAGCGACCCGAACTATCATCATAATACTCTTTTAAAATTTTAGTTCGGACGGTGTAACCGAGACTAATTAGGGCATCTCTAAATCCGCGCTGATCCTGAGGATCTTTTAATCCGGTGTACCAAAATGCGTTGACCAGAACAATATGGGGTTCTTTTCTAAAATATTCTAAGACCCGCTTTGGATCAAAGAACCAGCCATTTTTTTGTTGAGCATAGAACATATTATTCCCATCAACAAAAATAGAAATACGGTTCATCGAGCAAGGCATATAAACTCAGACCTAATAGTTTTGGGAAATTTAAGTGAACTTCTTATTTTAGCAATTTTAATCTAAATATTGGCTGATAGTTAGTCTATCGGCTTAAGTTTTAAGCGTTTTCGCCCTATTTCAATGGTCTCACTTTCTCACCTCCAGGTTCAATCTCCCAGCAAAGAAACTAATGTCGCTAGATTTCTCTGTGCTTTAGAAAAGCTTAGCGACACGATAGGACATAGACAGTGAGCTATTTTCAAGCTATCGTCAGAATTGAGGATAACACCAACCCATTGGCTGTAGATGTACTTTATTCACTCTACATTCAATTTTGCCGTTTTGGGTGAACGGTAATCTCCAACGCCTTATAGCTAGAGGAGGTGAGGGAGAAGGGGAAGCTGGGGGAGTAGAGACGCGCCATGGCGCGTCTGGAAGCTGGGGAAGCTATGAAAAAATACCCCAGTAAAAAAGGGGGTTACAAAAGCGGGTTTGGTATGAAACCCAACTGACTCATGGGAGTTGTTGTTGGGTCTGGTGTCTGTTCAAGTAAGCGTCACTCAGAGGTTTCTGGTAAGTAGGAACACCAGTCGCTCCAACTTCCTGCATAGAGCTTACCCTGTCCCATTCCAGCTAATTCCAGGGATAAGAGATTCACACAGGCGGTGACTCCAGAGCCACAATAGACAATAATATCGGATTTATCTTGAATATCCAGCCATCGCTGTTTTTGCTGATCGGGGGAATGGAGATAACCTTGAGTATTCGTGACCCCTTGCCAAGGGTAATTCATCGCCCCAGGGATATGCCCCGCAATCGGGTCAATCGGTTCATGCTCTCCTAAATAGCGATCGCGTGCCCGTGAATCGACTAAGGCGGCGTCTGGTAACTCTTTCCGGGCTTTGACCCCGTTGATATCAACCACCCACTCAGAGCGCACTTGCGGCACAAACTGCCCTGGTTGAGGTTCCGGTATCGCATCGGTTACCGGATACCCTTGGGATTGCCATGCGCCCCAGCCACCATCCAATACCGCCACGCGATCATGTCCCAGGTAACGCAGTAACCACCACAGACGCGCCGCAAACGCGAAGCGGGAATCATCATAAGCCACGACTAAGGTTTCACCGAATCTGACCCCAATCGCGGCAAGTTTTTGGGCAATCTGGTTGAGATCCGGTAAGGGATGACGCCCACCATGACGTTCCACGGGGGCAGACAGATCTTGGTTCAAATCCAAGTAATACGCTCCCGGAATGTGACTCGTCTGATACTGGTGATATCCCTGTTGCGGATCAGCAAGGGCAAAACGACAATCAATGACGACCACTTGTGGATCATCAAGGCGTTCTTTTAGAGATTGGGTGGAAATAATAAAAGGATGATCAATCATTATTATAAGAATTCCGTTAAAACGGATTAATCGTTATTGAAAAATATACGCCATTTTCTTGCAGGGTATCATCCTCAGAATCAACTGAAATCAAGGGAATCCCCCAGTCTAAGCGAGCAGTAATGCGATCGCCTTGTTGCCATTGTAGTCCCAACCCTAACGATGCCAAACTACTGGGATCAGGATCATCGATCTCACCGTTATTCCAAACTGTGCCAACATCCACAAAGGGAGTCACCTGTAAAACACCATCCCACTCAGGAATGCGTAAAATGGGCAGCCGCACCTCAGCTGAGGCAAAGGCACCATTATCGGTGAGTCGAATATCTTGGCGATAGCCGCGCACACTCCCTAGACCCCCTAGACCAATCTGTTCAACGGGTAACAAATCTTGAGCCGCCAGTTGAACGTCACCCTGAAGAACGAGTAACGTATCCGGGGCTAAGAGTCTCACCCACTGGGCTTGACCTCGCCAGGAAAAGAAGAGACTATCCGGCGCATCATCATTGACGGTGGCATTAAACAGACCTAGACCCCAATTAAACTGAGAGCGTAGGGCAAAGACTTCACTCGCCCCTCGTTGAGTCCACTCTTGAAAAAATCGCAGGGCGGAAACGCGAATCTCTCCATCTTCATCAGCACCCAGAGATGGAAAACCCACTTCTTCTCCCACTAAGTCTTCTAAGAAAACGGTTTTGGTATTGCGTCGGGACGCGGTTAAACCCACTGCCAATTCCTGAGTCGGCGTTTCTATGAGGGGTTGACGAAACGTCAGGTCAAAGCTGGTGGAGTCGGATTGGATATCGAGAAAGTTAAATGGATCTTCAATAATCTCGCTGGAGGTGTTGCTAAAGCTAAAGCTAATCGTGCCATTACGCGGATTAACGGGTAGGGTGTAGTTAAATTCAATCTCATCGCTACCATCAGTATTGGTATAGCTGAGGGTTACGCCATCACCGAATCCGAGTAAATTGGCTTGGGTGATAGACGCCCCGCGTCGGAAACTCCCCACACTGGGGGAACGCCCATTGTTGGCAAAGAGTTGGTAACTCCAGGTGTTGGCTTCGATAATATCGACAATGAGTAAACTGGTACCTGGTCCAGAACCGGTTGAGAGTTCCGCCGAGATATTTTCGATCAAGGGATCGAGTTGCAAAAGACGCAGGGATTCCAGTAGATGGGGCACATTCAGGGGTTTGGGATTCGCCACCGCAATCCGCGATCGCACGTAGTTGGCACGCAGACGGCGCAGTCCATTGACTTGAATCTGTTCAATTCCACCTTCGACAATTTCAATGGTTACGGTGTCTTGGGTTAGGGGTTGAGGTGGGATGAAAGCACCGGATGTGGCATAGCCATTGTTCACGTATAACTGCGTAACGGCGGTTCTGGCATTTAAAAGTTCGGCAAAGGTAATCGGGCGATTCGTGAACTCCGCCGTCACCTCGGCTAATTCTTGATCACTAAAGGCGGTATTGCCTGTGAATTCAAATTTTTGCACCGTAATTTGCTCTTGAGTCGCCCCCTCCGGTGTCTCCGGTATTTCAGGCGTTGTTGGGGTAAATTCCGGGTCTAGAAGCTGTTCGGGGGGAGGTAATGTAGGAGACGGCGTAGTTTCTGGCCGCCTTGAGGGAGGCGGTGGCTCAATGTCTTGAGGCGGAGGGAGTTCCGGAATTGAGGGACTCTCACGGCGAGGGGTGCGATCGGGAACTTGAGCGTTGAATGTTGAGTGTTGAGGGTTGAGTATTGACCCAACCCTAGGTGGAATAGCACTGAAATAAGCATTTGGGGAGCGCCAAAACCCTTTATCTATCGTAGGGTGGGCATTGCCCACCAGCCTTAAGTCAGTGACATTCACCCTAGGTGTATCGGAAACCTGGTTTGTAGGGGCGGGTTTAGGGACTGTCGTTTGGCTATGGATAGTAACGTTTGGGCAAAACCCGCCCTGACTGAGGGTTGAAGGGGTAATCTCATGTCCGCCTAAACAGTTATCATGTCCTTCGACCTTGCCACCTGACTGCTTACCTGCTGCCCTCTGTCCTCTATCTTCTGCCTTGATGGAATCTTCTGCCTTGGTGAGAGACAAGCCCTGATCGGCTGAGGATTTAGTGTTTGTGGAGATAGTTTGAGCGTTGACCGAGGGAGTTAGCCAAAACGCCGCCCACAATGCTGCTATAGAAGTGAATAGAATTTGCCCGTTGGAATTAACACCAATCATCTTGTTCATTTGTAAAAAATAAAGAGGCTAATTATCGAGAAACGTGGTGAGGTAATTATCGTTGCTCATGAATAGAGTCGTCTGTTTGATCGACCACTAGTAGTGAGGCATGGCAAAGATTCTACACCTATTCTCATTAATCGTCTCCTATAGTAAAATCCTAGGAGACTGGCGACTTTGAAGCCCCTGATGTGATGAAGCGTTTGATGCTTAAACCTATTCCGTTACTTGCCAATCTTTTCAGTAGGCTTTAATTTTCTGATCTTATTTAGTGATCACACCAATGAGGGATTTGAGTGAAGGGATTTGAGTGAGTGCGTTCTGTCTCAAATACCAATAAATTATGTTAATATAAATTACTTTAGTTAACATGCTAAAACCTCTCCGCTTAACAGACTGGTATAATCATACCCTCACGAGCCAATACGTCATTGGGAAAGACCGATTTCACTTGGGATTCCATCCAGTCGAGAAACTCATCATCATGGTCAGGATGATAGTGAGACATGACAATCCGCTTAACTCCTGCGGCTTTAGCTGTGGCTAAACCCGTTTGCCAGAATTGGTCTTGCCAGTCTAACGGCGAAGGTTTGAGAGCATCATTGGCATGAATATTACAGGGGGCATCCAAAATCAGCAAGTCAGCTTGGCGGGCTAAGTGTAACAAATTGTGATCTAGTTGATCCGGCGATTGGGAGTGAGCGATCGCGTAGACAGCAGAATGACCGTTCCAGGTGACTCGGTAGCCCACTGAGTGGGATGCGGCGTTCAGTAAAACCGCTTCAACCACTAGATCATCCACAGTGATTTTATCACCCGAACTCAGTTCGTAAAACTTTAGCTCCGATTGCATGACCTGGAGGGGTACGGGAAAATTCGGGGCTAACATTTGCCGACTTAGGCGCTTTTCGATGGAGTCTCCGTTCGTTGCCCTTGCACCATAGATGTGGAAACAATTGCCGGGAATAAAGGCAGGTGTAAAAAAAGGAAATCCCTGAATGCTGTCCCAGTGGCAGTGAGAAAAGAAGAGGTAAGCTTCGAGGGGCATTTGGCGGAGTAAATGGTTGCCGAGAAGTCGCAAACCGCTCCCGCCATCAAAGATTAGGCGTTTGGAACCGACACGCATTTCCACACAGGAGGTATTGCCACCATAGCGTACCGTTTCTTTTCCTGGAGCCGAAACTTTACCTCGAACGCCCCAAAATTGGACAACAAAATTGACGGTAGGGCCAGTTACCATGTTGGCTATAACATTAGATGTGCGGGGACTGGGTGACGCTGGATCAGAATCTGGCATCGTTCAATTAAGTGAGCTGCCCTTAGCCAAGCTTCACACCAAGCAATTTCCACTATATGATACTCAGATAAGGGTACTTTCGGTGAGATAGTCGCTAAGGCTTGTGTGTCCAAGGGGGCAAATTAGGTATTGTTAAAGGATATTACGTCGGAAGAACTCGTACAAAAACGACGATGAATTTACAGCTTTCCCCTAGGTTGAATTTTCTAGCACCCTGAGTCCGATCAGGACGTTCCTCTCAAGTCTGTCAATTTTAGCGTGCTTGATGCACTTGACTTGTGAGTTCTGTCACAAAAAGCGATGAGTAGGGGTTTGGTTCCCCATGGGCGTCAACTTAAGCCACATTACCCACGATAGGATACTGGGTGTGGGGTATGGGGTGACCGGGTGTGGGGGAAAGCGAGCAATTTTGGCTCACTAGGTATTAAAGTTTCCTGTTTGAAAAAAACATTGTGGATGAATAGGTGAGGTGAATGGTGGTAGGTGTGAGGTTTTTTAGCCGACACCCGACACCCTTGCTCAACCGAGCTTTCACCTTAAGTTGACACCAATGTTTGGGTCCCAAACCCCTAGTTAGGCTACTGGACTATCTGCCAGCCTTGTCCCCAGCGGCGACACACTTCTCAACCAGTGGCATAACGTCCTCGATATCCTTCCAGCCTAGAATTTCCGTGACTTTTTTCTCCAGATTTTTGTACGTCCTGAAAAATTCAGCAATTTCATCCAACCGATGCTCAGCAATATCTTTGAGCGACTTCACTTGAGCATAGCGTGGATCTTTGTCAGGAACACAGAGGATTTTCTCGTCGCGATCGCCCGCGTCAATCATTTCCAGCATGCCAATGGGTCGGGCGGTAATCACACAACCGGGAAAGGTGGGCTGATCCATGATCACCATACCATCGAGGGGGTCGCCGTCATCAGCTAAGGTGTTGGGGATAAAGCCATAATCATAAGGGTATTGCACCGAGGAATATAAAACCCGATCAAGGGCAAAAGCCTGTAAATCTTTGTCGTACTCGTATTTGTTTTTACTCTGGGCGGGAATTTCAATTAAAACGTTGATCAGTCCCGGTTTGGGTTGACTTGGAATGCGTGATAAATCCATAACTAAATCGTGTAAGCGACACAGCAGATGGGGATAACTGAACTATCCCTGGGAAGTGTTTTCCCACGCTTCTCAACGGATCAGCGCAGGTTGCTCCCACTGGATGGGCTTCAAGGCGCAGCATGTCTTTTGGTCAAGCGTTTGATCGGGTGGAGACTCCGCCCTCGCCTGAACCCTACTAAAGAATGCTCACTCCTTTGTACTGCTGGGATTTTACCCACCCACAGTCTCCAGGGCAATTGCCTGCTGGTTTTGGATGGAACCCCCTATCCTAGATTGTCAAAGTCAAGCCAGCACAGGTAGCAGTTCGCTTTGATTTTTGACCTGTGCCTTTTCTGTTATACAACTTTGGGGGAATTGTTCAAAACATTTCCCTCAATCCGGGTTAACTAGGGCTTGCTGAATCAGTGTTGTGGCGGGGGAAAGAGGCAGGAGGTAGAGGGGAGGAAGGAAGAAGTAGTCGGACAAAAGAAAACGCCATGTTCACGCTTATTTTGTAAATAGTCCTCAAACCCTTATTGTTCCCTGTTCCCTGTTCCCTCATCTCAACCGTTAACTTTATTTAATACAAGTCCGACTACTTACCCAATTTAAATGCGTGACAGCTTATCAGGCAAAAGACTTTTGTCAGGATTCGTGCTTCATTAATTACTTCATCGTTATTTTGTTATTTAAAAATTTTTCCAATTGTTTGTTTCTGACCTTGGCAGTGAGTAGGGTGTTCCTGGCAAAACATCCAAGCTGCCAGAGGAGTAATAAGCAATGGCTAAGAAGGGTAAGGTCAGAGTCAAAAAAGCCATTACCGCACCGATAATTTCTGCCCACCTATGAGGATGGGGTTCAGAAGACTTGGCAGACGAGCCGCTGGATTCCATAAAAGAGCTTTTGATCAGAACTTGAGTCAATTGAGAATTTATCTGACGATGGGCTATACTATAGACCATACCCTGTATATTTTAACAAGTTTTTTCCGAAAGAATTGTTTTCTAGCCCACAATTTCCCTAAAATTTTACACTTGACTAATTAGGGCTGGCTGAATCAGTGTTGAGGTGAGGCGACTGAACCGGGAACAGTTTCAACCCCTTCCAGCTTTTCCCAAAGACTGAATCAAAACACTGAACTTTAGACAGATTTACGAAACTCCTTGTGTCTGCTGATCCTTGTCATAAAAATACAAAAAACCGCCTCTAACACTAGGCGGTGGAATTAAGCAATCGGAGGGTTCTATTAGACTACGTTCCTTGCTTATGGCAAGACTGTAACAATGTTTACCAAATCATTCCTGTTTGGGTTTTGAATGTTAAATTTTGATCAAAAACGATAGGGCAATGATCAGATTAGCGATGAGCATAAACATTCATTGGCTCTTTGATCCACCGGATGTAAAAATGCTTAAAGGTGGAGCGAATCAGGCGGGGCATCCCAAAATCAATTGGCATTAACCGATCCGGTAGCTTCCAATCGAGTACATTGATATCGGCTGGGTGCAGGTGAGGAAATTGCAGGGTGTCCAGAGTTGGATTTAACCCTAAGTTCATCGCGGCGGCTAGAGTGGGGACTTGAGTCGGATCGACATTGAGTAAATTCGCGATCGCCCAATCCAAAGCAAATACATCCGCCGACGCCGCTAGGGTATCCAAGCGTCGGGGTTCTCCTCCACTCGGACCATTGCCCTCATGACCGATGATCGCATCCATAATCGTCAAGTTGGGATTAATTGCCCGCGCCGTTTCCACTAACATTTCCCCAAACCGTAAGGCATCCTTACCCGCTTCTGCGTGCCACCAGGCTTTCATTTTACCAGGGACACAGCCAAATAGGTTCTTAACCCCCAGCGTCAGGGTTAACTGGGTGTGAGATTTCAGCTTGGGTAAATTAATCACCACATCCGCATCCATCGCTTCTTTACACAGGCGCAGGTGATTAAAGGTATGGCTAACCGTTTGATAACGCTGACCATGGAATTCGACAATGGGGATATTCAGTTGATCCATCATCGGCAAATAGCCATTCGCCTGCGCCACCCCTTTTGCTGTACCAAAGGCGGGACTATCACCCAGAAACGGTTGACCCCCCGCTTCCTTAACCAATTGGGCGACAGTGTAAACCAGTTCGGGGCGAGTAATACATTCTTTTCCCGGACGCCCAGCCGTCAGCAGATTAGGCTTGAGGAGGACGCGATCGCCGACGTTGACAAATGCCCTAATCCCGCCCAATGGTTCCAGCAGGGTTTCTACGGCGGTTCTCAATAGCTGTTGGTTATAGGAATCTGCCCGAATTAAACTAACGCTAGACATAAGTGTCGTGAAATAGCTTTAGTTTATCTTAGACCTTCGCGCCACGGGACAGAGCCGTGACTCGTTGACAATCAAAGAAAACCCCATCCCCTTCCAGTTGAGTTAGCTGGGGTGTCACTTCGACTTTGACAATTTGTGCGGTGAGGATCAATACCGTTTGATCGAACAGATGCAGGGTTAACCAAGGTTGACTGAGGAAATCGGCAAGTTGTTCGCCAAAGGCTTCTGGTGTCACCGGAATATCAAAGGATTCGGTTTCGCCATTGATGTAATGCAAGGTGATTTGGGTAAAACTATCTTGACTTTGCATGGTTGGTCATTGTTCAGGGAACAGGGAACAGGGAACAGGGAACAGGGAGAGTTGTTGGTTAATTCAAAACTCAAATAGGGAATTCATAAGGCACTCATTTTATCAAGATCGAGTACCTTGGCTAAGTCCTCAGCACTCATCAATCCTTTGTCGAGTACGATTTCTCGTAGAGATTTGCCTGTTTCCAGAGATTCCTTAGCGACAGCCGCCGCATTAAGATAACCGATGTGGGGATTCAGGGCGGTGACTAATGCTAGACTTCCTTCGGCATAGTCCAAACAGCGATCGCGTCGGGCTGTGATTCCGGCTAGACATTTTTGGGTTAGGGCAGATAGGGTATTGCCTAAAATTTCAATACTGTGGATCAGATTATAGGCAATCAGCGGCATCATCACATTCAACTCCAATTGACCCGCTTGAGCCGCCAAAGCGATCGCGCTGTCATACCCGATCACCTGAAAGCATACCATAGAGGTCATTTCTGCCATCACTGGGTTATATTTTCCTGGCATAATCGATGATCCTGGTTGCACCGGGGGAAGTTGAATTTCCTTGAATCCGGTTTTGGGTCCCGAATCCATTAGCCGCAAGTCATGGGAAATTTTAACTAAATCCTGTGCCAAATTGCGTAAACTGCCCGATACATTCACAAATGGTGCCATACTCTGCATCGCCGCCATGAGATGGGAGGCAGATTTGAGGGGTTGATCCACCAGTTGGGCAAGAATTTGGGCAACCTGATGGCGATAGTCGGGATGGGTATTTAATCCGGTTCCTGTGGCGCTTCCACCTAATCCCAGTAGCATTAAATCTTCCGACGCCCGTTCAATCCGAGTGGTATGATCGGTGAGAATTTGCGCCCACGCCCGAAAGTCTTCCCCCAGGCGCACGGGTACGGCGTCTTGGAGATGGGTTCTGCCGGATTTAACTACATCTTGGAATTCATCGCCTTTGTTATCCAAGGCGGTAATCGCATCGGATAGGGCTGGATACAAGGTATGTTCTAACGCCAACAGCGCCCCAATTCTAATCGCTGTGGGGATGACATCATTCGTGGATTGTCCATAATTGACGTGATCATTGGGACTAACCCGTTTATAGTTCCCCTTCTCATCGCCCAGAATTTCCAATGCCCGATTTGCCAGCACCTCATTAATATTCATGTGGTGGGATGTACCAGCGCCCGCTTGGTAAACATCGACGACAAATTGATCCCGCCATTGCCCTTTGAGGATTTCATCCGCCGCTTGGACAATCGCTTGGCTAATCTCTTGGGGAATACAGCCTAGATTACCATTGGCGATCGCCGTGGCTTTTTTAATCAGCACACAGGCGTCGATATAGGTGGGTAAGGGTTTAATCCCGCTGATGGGAAAGTTTTCAATTGCCCGTAGGGTTTGAATCCCGTAGTAGGCATGGTTGGGGATTTGTCGTTCCCCCATAGAATCCTGTTCGATTCGATATCCGGCACTGGATTTATCAGTCATAAGTCACTCAAAACTGAACACTCTCTCACTTAGGCGGGGTTGGTTTTGAGAAAACTTTATCATTAATTTCCTATTCCTGCTCCGACTTAGGGCGGACTGAATGAATCTATGAGCCATGCCAGACAAAGCTTTCAGACATTTTCGACTAAACAAGTGCGTTGGTTATTCTAAGCAAGATCCCCGACAAGGATACTGCTTGCACTCCCGCTATTTCATCAAAATTAATATAGCTGCAGAAAAATACCGCTAAACCATCGATTAAACTGGCAAAGAACCCCCTCTTGTTCTATCGCCTTCTCTGATGAGCCAAAGTTTCCCTCTGTCTAAACTCTCCCGTACATTATCTTGGGTGTTACTGAGTGCGATCGCGATCGCCGTACTATTAAGACTCGTTCACTTAAGTAGCCGAGAATTTTGGTATGACGAGGTGTTGTCCCTGCTGCTGTCTACGGGTCAAAAAACGTCCTATTCCACGCCGAAGGAGTTGCCTGTTACCTTAGCCGAGTATACAGCGTTACTAAGTTTACCTGTAGAAAACGGCATTGGTGCTATCCCAGCCACTCTCAAAAAGTTACTCCAAGGATTAGCTGGTGAACCCCATCCGCCTCTATTTTTTCTGGGTCAACATCTGTGGTTGCGCCTGTTCGGTAATGGGGTAGCCGCGACGCGCAGCTTGAACGTTCTGTTCAGTATCGGTGCAATCGGTAGCGCTTATGGTTTAGGTCGTCGTTTGCTGGGTGATCAAGGCGGTTTGTTATTGGCGGCTCTTTTAGGCACTAATGCTTATTATCTCTTTCACTCGCTCAATGTCCGCATGTATGGTCCTCTACTGCTGTGGGTGATTCTTAGTGCTTGGGCGGCGCTGGAATTGATTGAACCCAAAAGGCTAACGGTTCCCGATAAAGAATACAAGGATGGTGAGGGATCAAGTCTCTATACTAAACTCTTATGGAATCTAGTCTTCATTGGTTCCATTACCGCCGGGTTCCTCACCTTTTATTACTTTGCCTTTTTTATCGTCGCTCTGGCTGTCTTAGTCTTATGGTTAGATCGACACCATTGGTGGCAACATGGACTACGGTTTGCAACGGGGATCGCATTAATGATTCCCTGGGTATTATGGGGAACCCGACAACAGCTACGAAATGCTGATTTAGAGAGGTTCGGCGGGACTCAAACCTGGATGGAAACGGTGGGAAAACACCTAGAAGGAGTGGTGCAAACTCTAGGCATTCATTTAGTGTTAGGAGATTGGATTACCAGTTTACCCCTGGTCAGTGCTACTATCGCTGGAGTCGGCGCGATCGCATTCTTGGTTGTCTGTAGTATCAGGCTGTGGCGTCAGCAGCACTACCGGGTTTTGGGTGTGGCATTGCTATTGGGGATTTTCCCACTTGCTCTAGCGTTAATGGTGGATATTGTCAAGGGTCAGTTTACCGTCGGCTTTGGCTGGGGGCGATCGATGATCTTTATTTTACCTGGATGCTTGCTCCTAATTGCCGCCTGGATTGAGCGGACAATGGGAAAATGGCGACCCCTCGCGGCTGCGATAGTGTTAGGGTTCTATCTAGTGATTAGTATCGGGGATTTCACATTACGCGATCGCAGAATGTTCCATCAAATCGCTGACTTCATCGAGCAAGAACCCAACACTCCCACCTTAATCGCCATGAATTCTCAGGCTTGGGGTCACGTCCTTCGTTTAGCCTACTATATTCCCCCCGATTTGCCCGTAACCTTACTGGCGCAATCCCCCGCGAAACTGGCTCCAGCGTTAGAGAAAACCTTGGATACTCAAACGGGTAACTTTCCGCGTGTACTCTGGTTAGATAGCGGCGATCCCGTTTGGTCAGAACCTGAAACCCAGGCAGAAAAACTCCAGTTTCAACAAAACATCCAAACCACTTTAACCTCTGAATATGAGTTGGTCAAAACCCAGCCACTGGTGGGAACAATGGATATAGACCAATTCACGGTTCACCTCTATCAACGTTCTCAATCAGTCGGTGAGAACGATGAACGTTAACGGCTTTGATCGTCTTATGTCTTATGTCTTATGTCTTATGTCTTATGTCTTATGTCTTATGTCTTATGTCTTATGTCATTTGTTATACTCGCTCCTGAAAAGAAGCAAGCTACGTCATACTCGCTTCACCAAATGCAATCAAGCTGCTTAAATCAAACCTAAAAAACAGCTAATGAATGACAATCCCCCGAATTCCCTGATCCCTGTTCCGTCCGGTTCCTTTGTGGTTCCGGATATAACCACTGTCTTAGGGATAACCGCAGCACGTCCCCTGCGATTTTCTCTGATTATCCCCACGTTTAAAGAAGCCAAGAATATTCCCCAGATTGTCGAGCAATTGAGCCGATTACTCGATTCACAATTGGCGGGGGAGTATGAACTGATTGTCGTGGATGATAATAGTCCCGATGACACCTGGAAAGTGGCACAGGAACTCACGGCGGATTATCCGCAGCTACGAGTCATGCGGCGGATTGAGGAACGGGGACTGTCTACCGCCGTGATCCGAGGGTGGCAAGTGGCGCGGGGAGAGGTTTTGGGGGTGATTGATGCGGATCTCCAGCATCCCCCAAAACTGTTATTGCAGCTATGGAGCGAGATCCAACGGGGCGCCGATTTAGCCGTTGCCAGTCGCCATGTTGAAGGTGGTGGTGTGAGTGATTGGAGTATTATCCGCCGATTTTTATCCCGTGGCGCTCAGACGATTGGCTTAATCCTCTTACCGGGAGTCATCGGGCGGGTTTCTGACCCGATGAGTGGTTATTTTATGGTGCGCCGTCAATGTTTAGTGGGTCGCCCTTTGAATCCTCTGGGGTACAAAATTTTGATTGAAGTTTTGGGTCGGGGAAACGTTCCTTGGATTGGGGAAGCAGGATATGTGTTTCAAGAGCGTCAAGCGGGCGAAAGTAAGGTTACATGGAAACAGTATGTCGAGTATTTACAACACTTAGTACGCTTACGTTTATCCCTGGGACACATTGGTCGATTTATTCGCTTTGGTGTAGTCGGCTTTAGTGGAGTCTTTGTGGATATGGCGGTCTTTTATCTGCTGCGAGAACATGTAGAATTGGGATTAACCCGCAGTGCGATTCTGTCAGCCGAAGTCGCCATTCTCAATAATTTTTTGTGGAATGATTTATGGACGTTTGGCGATATTTCTCGACATCAACGGGGATGGCGTAAGCGACTGAAACGATTTTTGAAGTTCAATTTAATCTGTTTAGCAGGACTGATTCTCAATGTTTTGCTGGTGAATTTGTTGTTTAATGTCTTTGGCATCAATGAATATGTTTCTAAGTTAATCGCGATCGCGGCGGTGACGGTGTGGAATTTCTGGATCAATCTTAAGCTGAGTTGGCGCGTAACCGATGTGCGACAGTAATTGACATCACAGCATTTGACCCCTGCTTAAATATTTAAAATTTATCGGACTTGGTCGGGGCGGGTTTAGGTCAGTTAGTGGTTGGAACCGCAGCGTTATCGGTAAAACCCGCCCCTACACATTCAAACAAATGACAAAGGACAAATGACAAAGGACAAATGACAAATGACAAAGGACAAATGACAAAGGACAAATGACAAAGGACAAATGACAAAGGACAAATGACAAATGACAAAGGACAAAGGACAAAGGACAAATGACAAATGACAAAGGACAAAGGACAAATGACAAATGACAAAGGACAAATGACAAATGACAAAGGACAAATGACAAAGGACAAAGGACAAAGGACAAATGACAAATGACAAATGACAAATGACAAATGACAAATGACTAACTAGGCTTGCTGCCACATTTGTTGAATTTTAGACGGTAAAAACTCAGCAACTTCTTTGACTCGTTCCTGAGACAACTCGTCTTTTGTGGCGGAAAAGATGGCTTGAACCACGGTTTCTGGACTAACGCCTTTGGGCAAGCTGGCTTCTTGGCGGATTCGAAACAAGAAGGTATCAGCATCAAATTCGAGAGGGGGACGAACTCGACTCAGGAAGCTGACAATTGGATTAGTATCTTTCCACAGATCGGCAATCTCTTTTTGCTGTTGTTCGGCTGGAGTCGGTACAGATCCATCGTTTTGACGCAATTCTGATTCGACCCGATCTGAAGCGTCTGTGTTCATTAAGTCGCGCATGGTGCGGAACACTACTTCAGTGACATCGCGGGCGTCGTAGATGTCTTCTAATTGACCCTGCTTTTTGATTTTTTCTAAGAAAGCTGTATTGTCGGGCATACATATTCTCCTTCTGTTTCAGGTTATGGTTGGGGACTTTGAATGTCCTGATTTCCCAGTTTTATCTGAATGTTCCAGTAAAGACAGAAAAACGATTTGTATGAATTTCGGATTATTTTGAGGATTTTTCAGGTTCTGGGTTAACACTTTAAACTAGGATAGCAGCGTTAGGGTTGGCATCTACCTCAAGAGGCATATTTTATTCGTCAATCCTTTGTCATTTCATCGGGGTTTGGAAACCAAACCCCTACTCCGCGATTAATTTGCCAATTTGCCCAATGACTAAGGGAACTAAACTCATTCCCAGGATGAGTAACCAACCCTGTAGGCTAGGGGCATGAGTTTGCAGGATATCGGAGAGGATGGGTAGATAAATGGCAATGGCGAGTAATCCAGTACAAAGGATGAGGGCGCCCCAGACGTATTTATTGCGGGTGACTTCGTTAATCAGTACACCTGATCCGCGATCGCGCATATTGAAGACGTGCCACAGTCGGGAAAAGGCGATGGTGAGAAAGGAAATGGTAACGGCTTGATTTTTGTCTAGTCCTAACCAGTTGAATGCCAGGTAAAAGGAACCCAGAACCGGGGCAGCAATGATTAAACCATATCCGGCGATCGCCAACCAGTGGCGCCTAGTGATAATCGACTCCTTGGGATCACGGGGAGGTTGTTCCATTAGGGCAGGAGACCCTTCACCCACACCCAGCGCCAGGGCGGGGAAAACATCGTTAATGATATTCAGATATAAGATTTGTAGGGGCAAGATGGGTAAGGGCGCATTGACTAACGAGGTGGCGGTGACTGCCATAATTTGACCGACATTCCCGGATAGCAGATAAATCGTGAATTTGCGAATATTATTAAAAATCGCTCTCCCCTGTTCCACTGCCGCGACAATGGAGGAAAAGGCATCATCTTGCAGCACCATATCCGCCGCTTCTTTTGCCACCTGGGTGCCTCGTTGTCCCATGGCGACACCGATATCCGCTTTTTGCAGGGCGGGGGCGTCATTGACCCCATCCCCCGTCATTGCCACAATTGCCCCGGTGTCTTGGTGCAAGGCAATCAGGTTCAATTTTTGTTCTGGAGATACCCGGGCAAAAATCGGGGTTTTGACTAAGCGTTCACGTTCCTCAGAAGAGGATTCTTCGGGGCTTTTCAAGTCTTTCCCCTGCACCACATCCGCTTGTTCATCATCGGTTAAGCCCACAGCGATGCCAATATTTCGGGCGGTGACGGGTTGATCCCCTGTCACCATAATCACCCGAATTCCCGCATCTTGACATTCATCAATTGCCGCCCGTACCTCTTGGCGGGGAGGATCAAGTAAGCCAACCACACCTAAAAACGTCAGATCTTCGTAAGGGTTAGCCTCTTCACTATCCACCCTTTTTTGTGCCAATGCCAAAATCCGTAAGCCTTGGGCGGCTAAGTCATTACTGCGTTGCTTCCAGGAGTCGCGATCGCGAAGTTCTTTTTCCCCTTCTGGGGTTAAAATCTGAGTACACACCTCTAGGACAGATTCCGGTGCGCCTTTGACGGCAAAGCGATAATCACCATTGCTTTTATGCAGGGTTGCCATCATTTTAGTGTCGGGCTCAAATGCCTCTTCCCGCACTTCCGGCATATCTTCTAATAGTTCTTCGCGTTGAAGATCAGCTTTTGCCCCCGCAATCAGCAGCGCTACTTCCATCGGATCACCGACAACTCGACTTTCATTAGAATCCTCCGGTTGTAATGCTGCATTATTACATAAGACGCCAACTTCTAAGGCGGGGCGGAGACTATCATGGTCTAAGGGGTTCAGGGTTTCATCATTTTGGGTGAACTCGCCTTCCGGTTCTAATCCCTCCCCACTAATTTCAATATCACCGGAGTCGAGAACAATATGACTCACCGTCATCCGGTTTTCGGTTAACGTTCCGGTTTTATCGGTACAAATAACGCTCGTCGCCCCTAGGGTTTCCACCGCCGCCAGTTTATTAATTAGGGCGTTCCGCTTCGCCATGCGCCACATCCCACGCGCTAGGGCAATCGTCGCCACAATCGGTAGTCCTTCGGGAATTGCGGCGACAGCGAGGGCGACAGACGTTTCTACCATCAGGCGAATCTCTTTGCCCACGCTAATGCCGGAAATGGCAATCAGGACGACAATAATTAGAGTGACCCAAATTAAACGGCGTCCCAGTTGATTTAGCCGTTTTTCCAGGGGAGTGCGTTCCTCGGTTCCCGCTTCTTGGGCTAACTCAGAAATGTGACCTAATTCTGTCTGCATTCCTGTAGCTACAACCACCCCTTCCCCGGAACCCCGAGTTAGGGCTGTCCCTTTAAATAGCATATTGGTGCGATCGGCAAGTTCCACATCTCCTTCGATGGGTTCTGTGGTTTTGGTAACGGGGACGGATTCACCTGTAAGGGACGACTCATTCACCTGCATTTTCGAGGTTTCCGTCAGCCGCAGATCTGCCGGCACCAGATCTCCACTTTCCAGGAGTACCATGTCTCCAGGAACCAGGTTTTCCGCGTCAATCTCCTGCATCTGCCCTTGGCGACGCACTTTGGCTTTGGTGCTACTCAGGCTTTGCAAGGCTTCCATGGAACGCACGGCTTGATATTCCATGAAGAAGCCAATGGCGGCGTTAATTAAGATGGCAAAAACAATGGCAACTCCCTCTATCCACTGCGTAAAGGCAAAGGATAGAATTGCGGCAATGGCGAGAATCCCAATCACCAGACTTTTGAACTGTTCGATCAGGATTTGTAAGGGTCCCCGACGCTGGGCTTCTTGCAGACGGTTGGCGCCATACTGTTCCCGTCGCTGCTGTACCTCGGCGTCAGAGAGTCCGTCATCCTCAGAAACATCTAGTTTCTTAAATAGGTCTGCTGATGAAATTGTCCACGGTTGGTTGGGAAGATCCGCCATAATTGGTTTGATTGTGGTTAACCTAACTGAGATTGGGTAACGAATTTGGGGATGGTGCCAAGGGGGGTTGGAGGTTAGCGCGATCGCACTACAGGATTACCCTATTAGGGTTATATACTAGAGAGTTAGGCTAAAGAATCCTCCTTTTGAAGGAAGATTCAGCTCATTCTGGAGAACAAACGGCTCTAGCGTGGTAGAGCGTAAGCGTTACCCAATCGGCTAACGATGGATTGAGTTTCGTTTCTCAACCTTTAATCAGTCGCCCATTAATATTCTGTCTCCACCGTGCGGTTAAATTGAATAAGGGCGGGTTTTGTTGTTCCGTTATCGGTGAGGAGGGCGGGTTTTGTTGTTCCGTTATCGGTGAGGAGGGCGGGTTTTGTTGTTCCGTTATCGGTGAAGAGGGCGGGTTTTGTTGTTCATTTATCGGTGAAGAGGGCGGGTTTTGTTGTTCATTTATCGGTGAAGAGGGCGGGTTTTGTTGTTCATTTATCGGTGAGGAGGGCGGGTTTTGTTGTTCCGTTATCGGTGAGGAGGGCGGGTTTTGTTGTTCCGTTATCGGTGAAGAGGGCGGGTTTTGTTGTTCCGTTATCGGTGAAGAG
>NZ_JAVJUO010000022.1:0-82090 GCF_040220555.1 Coleofasciculus sp. C1-SOL-03 | reverse complement strand
TTTTCGTTCTCACTCTTCCTTGTCTACTGGTCTACCTGTCTTCTAAGTCTTACCTCAACCCCAATCTTAAAAAACCTACCCTTATGAGGATCTAATCGGGGGGCTAGGGGGGATCTCTTATTAAGTAAGGGTTCCAGCCTTAAGTTGATACGGATGGGCAATGCCGTACCTCTACAGATAACTGGGGTATATTCTGCCTTTTGCTATACAATGTACGTTCTCTAAAATTTGGCTAGGTGATTACCGATGAAACCGCCAAGTTCTACTGATGTCGCGTTTAGGGAGGATTTCGGGATTTGCTGTATCCATACGAGAACAGGAGTTCAAGCCAATGCATAAGCTTTACAAATAGCTTTTGCTTTAATTTATATCTTTGCTTAATAGCAATCAAGGTTCCCCCAGTCAAGGTTCCCCCAGTTGCCGTGAACAGAATTTAGAGGTGATCGCTGTGTCTGATTCCCCGACAAGTTTAATTGTGGCAGAACCAAAAGCAACTTATGAATCCGGTGGTGATCCGAATCGCTGGGTGGAGGCGCTGGTGGATTGTCCAGGACTCGAGGGACTGTTGACGTACCGCATCCCGGAGGATTTGTCGGTTAAACCGGGGGATATTTTAACGGTGCCATTGAATAACCGCCAGGTGGGGGCGATCGCAATTCGGTTACTGGCTTCACCGCCTGCTGATGTGTCATTGGCGAAAATTCGGGAGGTAGAGGATGTTGTCTGTACTGGGTTTTTTGAGAACTCCTATTGGCGAGTATTGGAACGAGTGGCGCAGTATTATTGCACGCCCCTAATATCCGTAGTGCGAGGGGCGTTACCGCCGGGATTATTGATGCGATCGCAACGGCGAGTTCGTCTGCATCGAGAGGCGGTTCCTGATGGCGCAGATACATTTGTCGGTCGAACGGCGCGTCAAATTTTAGCACTCTTGGACGCCCAACCAGAGGGGGATTACAGCGTCGCCTATCTGCAACGTCAAGTAAAAGGGGCGCGTCGCGGGGTAAAAGATTTACTCAAACGCGGCTGGGTGGAAAGTTATTTGAAACCGCCCCAACCTTCACGTCCGAAGCAAAAGAAAGCCGTAACCTTAGTGGCGGATCGCTTTGACGCCGATGTAACTGAACGACAACGGGAAGTGTTAGATGTACTGCGGCGTCGGGGTGGGGATTTGTGGCTGAATGAATTGTTGCAAGTCTGTCATGCTACGTCTTCGATTGTTAACAAGTTGGCAGAAAAAGGGTATGTGGTGGTTGAATACCGGGAAATTCTCAGAACCCTGGATCAACCGAATGTGGCAGATGATCGCTCCAAGGTATTGACAGAAAAGCAAACTCATGCATTGCAAACGATTCAGAGTCTGGATGGGTTTAGCCAAGTGCTATTGCATGGGGTAACGGGTTCGGGGAAAACCGAGGTTTATCTACAAGCGATCGCGCCGTTGTTAAGGGCGGGACAATCTGCCCTAGTGTTAGTTCCAGAGATTGGGCTGACCCCGCAACTCACCGACCGATTCCGCGCCCGGTTTGGTAAAAAGGTGAATGTGTATCACAGTGGGTTATCCCCTGGCGAACGGTATGATACCTGGCGACAAGTCTTAAGTGGAGAACCCCAGGTCGTCATTGGGACGCGATCGGCTATTTTTGTGCCGTTACCCAAATTGGGTCTAATTATATTAGATGAAGAACACGACTCCAGTTTCAAGCAAGACAGTCTTCCTCCCACCTATCATGCCCGTACCGTTGCCCAGTGGCGGGCGGAACTGGAAAATTGTCCTCTAGTTTTGGGTTCAGCTACCCCATCTTTAGAAACCTGGGTGTCTGTCAACGGTCAACCCGCAAACCGCAACACAGACGCGCCATGTAAAACCTATTACCTTTCATTACCCGAACGCATCCAATCCCGTCCCTTACCTCCTGTGGAAATCGTGGATATGAGACAGGAGTTCAAGCAGGGGAATCGTTCTATTTTTAGCCGTTCTCTCCAAGACGGGTTACAGCAGTTGAAACAAAAGCAGCGACAAGGGATTTTATTTATTCCCCGTCGTGGGCATAGTACGTTTGTCTCCTGTCGCAGTTGTGGATATGTAATTGAATGCCCGGACTGTGATGTGTCCTTGTCCTATCACTATGCCCATGAGGGGGCGCACCAACTCTTACGTTGTCACTATTGCAACTACACCACCGCCCATCCTAATAATTGTCCCGAATGTGGTTCACCTTACCTTAAGTTTTTTGGTAGTGGCACACAGCGGGTGACTCAGGAGTTGGCTAAGGCGTTTCCTGATTTACGGGTGATTCGCTTTGATAGTGATACCACCCGTACCAAGGGGGCGCATCGAACCCTGTTAACTCAGTTTGCCAATGGGGAAGCGGACTTATTAATCGGGACGCAAATGTTAACTAAGGGATTAGACTTAGCGGGAGTCACCTTAGTCGGGGTTGTCGCTGCCGATGGATTATTACACTTATCCGATTATCGCGCCGCCGAACGCGCCTTTCAAACCTTAACCCAAGTCGCAGGTCGGGCGGGTCGGGGGGATGAACCCGGTCAGGTGATTGTCCAGACCTATTCGCCCCAACATCCTGTGATTCAGGCAGTAAAAACTCATGGGTATGAGGTCTTTACCGAGGCGGAATTAGCACAACGGGAATTATTGAATTATCCCCCTTACGGGCATTTGATTTTGTTGCGGTTGAGTGGATTGGAGGAAATGGAGGTTGAGAAGGCGGCGGAGATGTTAGCGGATTGGTTGAGTCAGGCGGGTTCCGGGTATGAGATATTAGGACCGGCGCCAGCAGGAATTATGCGAATTGCCCGTCGTTATCGGTGGCAGATTTTACTGAAGTTTCCGCCGGATGTGGCGGTAGGATTACCGGATGTGGCGGCGTTGCAGCGGATTTGTCCGCCGGATGTGAGTTTGACGATTGATGTTGATCCGTTAAATATGTTTTGACATCTCCTCTCCTTAGAAGAGAGGGATGGGATATTAGTGTACAACAATTTAAGAAGCGGGCAGCGAGAATCGAACTCGCATCATCAGCTTGGAAGGCTGAGGTTTTACCACTAAACTATGCCCGCAGGCGCTCATAACTTTTCTAGTATAAACCACGATCGCCCAAGTTTGGCAAGTTTCCACCAAAATTATCGGCTCAATTCCCCTGGGGATTAATTTCCAGGGTCAGGGAGTACGACCCGTACACAGGGCTATATGCCATGTAGGTTGGTGAAAACTTCCAATCAGCAATAATCTGGTTGGCGAGTTTCGTGGCTTGCTCTGGACTCAGGGTTCCTTGTTGCACTAGGGTCTGACCAGGTATAACTTCGGCTTTGCCTTTATGATCAATTAAGATTTCCACATAAACAACCACAGGTTCTTCCAGAGTAATGTTTAAGGACGTGAGTTCATCCACTGAGATACGTTGACTCCGGTTCTGGATTTCGGCTTCTTTATCGCCCGGATTACTGTTCTCTCTGATAATAGAACCGCGATTACTACTCACGATTTTCGGTCCATCAATAATGGTAATAAAACCCCCGCCGGACTGATTTTCCGATGAAGTGGGTTCTATTGGTTCATCTGATGATGGGATAGGAGACGGACTAGGCGTAGTCGTGTCTGGGAGTTCCTCTGATGGCTGAGGAGACGGCGTTTCTCCCATCCCTTCAAAGGTGGTGAAGCTTGGCGACGGGGTTGGGGTTGGGTTCGGTGAGTTGGGCGAGGAAACCGTTGTGGGTGAAGGGTTAGGGGTTTCCTGAGTGGTGTTTGCGATCGCCTGCGCCTGAGTCGGTCGATTTGTCTGTGATGCTGATTCGGCTTGACTCTCAGGACTCTGCGCTGGTGTTTTTTGGGATACCTCAGAAGGTTGAGATTGAGTCGCTGGAGTTGGCATGGTAGCATCTGAGGCGATCGCAATCATCTCAATGGGAATCAGTCGTTGACTCAACCGCCAATCCTGAAAGCGCCCCAATAGCGCCAGACGCAGCAACCCCAAGCCAACTAAATGAATCGCCACAGAACTGAGAATAACCGTTCTCCATAGCGCCGGGGGGTCAGTGTGACGGCGTTGGGGTATCTGAGGTTGGTTTAGCGTGGGTTGTGTCATTACAATCAGGTTGGGATGCTTTAATTCCATACTGCCAAAGAGCCACTGAGCATCTGGATTAATTCTTAGCGTTCTTTTAGCGATCGCCCAATGACAGTCGTGACCGATGAATACTTATCGCTTGTCTAGGTTGAACGCACCCCAGCTCAATTAAAAATTCTAGCTGGGGATTCTTATGCTAGGCTTTACTCAGCTCCCAAAGGGTACTGAGCGTCACTGGCGTTCGCAGCGTCTGAGAGGAGCTTCTGCCTACCCAGACCCTAGTAAATTTACTATTGGATAATACCGCGTACCAATATCTGGCACCGATGTTATAGGAAGCGGATAAGTCAGCGTTGTAACGCTTCCCATTCTGGAATATGGCTTGGGAATATTTCTTGTTACTCCGCTTAATTTTCCCGCTACCGTCAAAGGCGTAAGCACTGGTGTACTTAGCATTGACTTTGCGTACCTTTCCGCCCAACTCGGAGAATTTCTGAATGGTTAACTCAACCAGATTGTCCTTGCACCATTGATGAAAGCGCTGTTTTTGTAAAGACCCATGCTTCCCTCCTTTAGCTTTCCAATTCGATAAGTCCTCAAACACAATCACGCTGACCTGATGTTTTTGGGCAAACTCAACAATTTGCCGAGAAACCGTTTGAGCAATGTGTTTGTTGATATTTTTAGACTTTCGGTACAAGCCTTGGCAGAAGCCTTTAGGCAAATCCTGGTCGATGATTTTCCGAGTCAGCTTGGACTTGGTTGCAATACGCTGCTTACGTTGGTCGCGACGGTCTATGTCTCTAGCCGGATTGATAAATTTCCTAGCTTTTACAGTACCGTCTAATCCTACTATTGAGCAGGTGGCTGTTGTGTTTATACCAATGTCGATAGCACAAACATAATCTGAATCAGGTAGAGGTTGAGGATGAACCTCAACGGGCATGGAAAGATGAATACTTCGCTTGTTAGCAATCAGAGCAGGAGACAACAGTTTTGCCCCTCTGGAGGTGTGCCGACTTTTTCCATGCTTTTTGATGGAAACACCTTGCATCCAAACCCAATCAGCACCATTCCAGATTTTCAAATCAACAGAGGTGAAATTGGAATGATATTTAATTTGCTGACCTTTGTACATGGCTGGATAGCTGTTGCACATCGAGGTCAACTTGGGAGACTTGTCGTACCGATTTCTCCGTTCCCCTCTCTTCCAGGTATCCCACCGAGTAACGAAGCTACTAACAATACCTATAGCGTCTTGAATTGCAGCACGTCTCAGATAACTGGGAAACTTGCGAAATGAAGGATGATTGCTGATTGCTTTGTGGAAGTACCAATAGTATTTAGGACTGGGGTTGTCTACTGTCTTGTGAATCAGCTTTTCTAAAGTGTTGACTTTTTCGGAACTGTTTAACCCAGAGAGATTCCCCCAATTCCAATAGCTGATCAGCACTAATGGCTTCAGAAAATGTCGGTATTCCGCTACGGTCAAGACGGCTAATCGGCGCTGCTCTTGCGTCATAACCAATTGCCAAACATCGGTTCTGATGTTTGGCTCTTTTTGAGGCTTTTTTCGCTTAGATTGCTTTTTCGCTTTTTTCTTAACCACAGCTTCGACCTTGGCTTGGATAAATATCAGGTTACCTGGGTAATGCTTGGTTGTCAATTTGGATGTAGAATTAGTTGCATGACAACAACAAGACTTAAAACTCATGTTTTGGGCGAGTAGCTACGCTTTAATTATTGTTCTATTTTGGGCAAATAGCTAAATACCGATCCTGTTCGTACTTATCAGTTAATCCAACGCCAGTTATAGCCATTCCATTCGTAAATCCCTTGAATCTCATATTCCATGCCATTATCGAAGCGCACGACACAGTTGCATCCCAAACCATTACCCTCTATGCTCTGAGAAATCTGCACTACTGTACAAGGAAACCACTCTCGACTACAGGGTCCATTATCTTGTACCCATTCCCAAAGTCCGTTAGACACTTCGATGCGATCGCCGATTTTTAATTTTAACCCTTCCCCTGGGTTCTGTGCGTCTAAATACTGCGCCAGATGCACCCGCTTGACCCGATTTAGCCATTGGGGTCCATAGCGATCGCGAATAAACTGAACCGATGAAGATTCGCGATTATGCAGCCAGTCGTTGAGGAGTTGGATTTTCCAGGAATAGCCAGTCCGTTCCTGTTCCGTGACAAATTGCAAAAAGCGCGATCGCTCATCTGGCGTCAGGTCATCCAGAGGATTAGCTGTTGTCTGATCTCCTATTGCCGAAGACTGTAAGGATTGACCCATAATCGCATCCATCAACACCCGCCGTAAAATTTGTTTCTGCGGGTCTGTCAGGGGACATAAAACCGCTTCACATTGGATAAAGGCGAGTTGCAAGACGGCTTCAATCTCGGCGGGGTTCATAACAGGCTCAATCAGCAGACTGGCTTATGGCTGGTGCAGCATAATAATTGCATGATAATCTCTCAGGAGACAATTCAGCCGCCTAATTAAGGACAATTTGCGGCTGGATTCGCGCTATGCTGAGGAATGGAATGATTCAGTTAAGATAATTATTACTATCGGCTATGCGAATTCAAGGTTGGTTTACTACCGTTGCCGTTGCTGGTCTGTTTTGGCTCATCAGTGGGGTCATTGCCCCTGCTGCGTTTGCCTTCGTTCAGGTAGAACTGTCTGACCTGTCTTACCACGAATGTCCCTCCAAATTTTCCGAAGGGTTGGTCACACCTGGTTCTACCCAAGCCGCCGATTGCTACATCATTACAGGTAAAGCCATTAACAGGTCAGGGAAACCGGTGATCAATGCTGACATTTTTGGTCGGATTTACGATGCCAATCATAATCCCGTCTTTCAAAATCGTACCCGGCTGGGTGCTATTGATGAAGTCCCACCGGGCGTTAGTGATTTTGAAGTGCGAATTACGGTGTCGGCTAATCAACCAACCCCCTTGCAGCTTGAACAATTCAAAGCCTCTGGTTTTACGGGCAAAGTCCGCCGTTAGCATTGGGTTGACTCCCAATTCGTCTTTGGCTGAGTTTTATATGCTCACAATCAACCGGGCGACAACTTGCAGGACGATAATCGCCAGCAGAGGGGATAAGTCCAGACCGCCAAGGGGCGGAATGAAAGAGCGGAAAATATTCAGGTAAGGGTCAGTAATTGGGCTGAGGAACCCAGCAATCTGGTTCATCCATTCAACCGTGGGGAACCAGGTTAACAGAATGCGGACAAATATCAGCAGTAAATAGATATTGAGGAAATTGTAGAGACTTTCGGTTACCAGTGCTGTAGGCATAAATTGAAATGTTTCCTTACTAATTTTTGCGGGCGGATATGATAGTGCCTTTCTAGTCAGTTTAACGGATATCACTCCATTCCGACTCAGGAATCAAGGGAACCTTCCCTATCGGTGAGTTCCGTACTCCCATTCACCGGACCCAATTGCTGGCGCACATCATCGATCGCTGTATTAAGCTGGGCAATTTTGTCTTCTAAACTGCGACGCGCCGCTTCAATGCTCTCCTCGGAGTTGAGTTGAGACTTTTTGCCTTTCATGGCTTTCTTCTCCGAGAGGCGGGATTTGAGTAAAGACGGATCGGCTTCTTCATCACTACTATTGCGTTGTCCGGCTAGTATGGCTCCGATAACGCCACCGACTACGCCCCCGATGGCGATTCCCGCCAGAAGTCCGCCTGTAAAACCATCGCGCTGACTCATTTTTCCTTTCGTACCCTTGAAAAAAACGCAACTGCTTTTCCAGATTAACGGTTGGCTGATGCAGATGCCTACATCTTTGTCATTGGTTATTGGTCATTTGTCAGGGAATAGGCAATAAGGCAATAGGCAATAGGCAATAGTAGAGACGTAGCATGCTACATCTACCCCATCTCCCCCATCTCCCCCATCTCCCCCAGCTTCCCTATCTCCCTTATCCCTTGCCATCATGTACCAAAGGCGCGATCGCCTGCATCTCCTAATCCGGGTACGATAAATCCTTGCTGGCTTAATTCTTCGTCAATTGTGGCGGTGTATATGGTTAAGGTGGGATAATTTCCCCCTAACTTTTGCAAGGCGGGTGGAGCCGCAACCACGCTGATAATCCGGATCAAGGCTGGATCAGCACCTCGCTGAGTTAGTTGTGCGATCGCGGACATCATTGTCCCCCCTGTGGCAAGCATGGGTTCGGTAATTAAGATACGTGTACCTGGATCAAATTGTTGGGGCAATTTATTTAAATAACACTTTGCTTCTAACGTTCCTTCATCGCGCACCATGCCCAGATGGTAAATGGATGCCAAGGGCAATAAGGTTTGCGCCCCTTCTAATAAGGCTAATCCCGCCCGTAAAATCGGCACGACGACTAAAGGAGTCTCTGGATTCACCATTGTGGCTGGACAAGGGGCTAAGGGCGTCTGAACCATTAACTCTTCCGTCGGTAGCCAGTCTCGAATCGCTTCGTAGGTGAGCCAGCGCCCTAACTCCGTCATCGCACTTTTGAATAGGGGGGAGGGTGTCGCTGCATCACGGGCAACACCAAGCCAGTGCTTGATTAGGGGATGAGGGGGAACATAAACACGTAATTGGGGAGCCATAGTGAATTAATCGATAACGACGAAGCAATACCTAAACTGAATCATGATAATGCTTTTTTTTCCCGACTGCCGAGATGGTATCCGGGCTAAACGCTGTATTTGCCCGTTTATTGCCAATTGTTTTCATTAGTGTTGACATTAATTTTCAACAAGGATATAGTAGTCCTCAGTGTTCTCCTCTCATTAAGGATTGGTAGGTGGGACGGGCAAGCGGTAGCAGCCTGAACCACCCTCTTTTTTTTGGGGGCGCGGAGGGGTGGGGAAGATGAGGGAGATGAGGGAGATGGGAGTTGTAGGGGTTTGGTCTCCAAACCCCATTTCTTATCTGGAAGGGAGAATAGAGAAAAGTTAAACTCGAATTTGTAAAAGACCTCTCTCGTCTGATCATTCATGGCTATTGCTTCTCAATCTCCCTCATCCACGGATCACGCTCCAAACGAAACCTCTGTATTTGATGTCATCGTCATTGGTTCTGGTATTGGTGGACTCGTGACAGCGACTCAGCTAGCCGCTAAAGGTGCTAAGGTGCTGGTACTGGAACGCTATCTGATTCCCGGTGGTAGTGCTGGCTACTTTGAACGCGAAGGCTATCGCTTTGATGTTGGCGCGTCGATGATTTTTGGTTTTGGTACTGAAGGAACCACGAATCTATTGACCAAAGCCTTAGATGCGGTAAATGTTGGTGTGGAAACAATTCCCGATGACGTTCAGATTCACTATCATCTACCGGAAGGATTAGACCTGAAAGTTCATCGAGACTATGAGAAATTCTTACACGAATTGACGGAACGTTTTCCCCACGAACGCCGGGGAATTCGGCAATTTTACGATGAATGCTGGAAGGTATTTAATTGCCTCAACGCCATGGAATTGCTGTCTCTAGAAGAACCTCGCTATTTGATGCGGGTGTTTTTCCAGCATCCTTTAGCCTGTTTAGGATTAGTGAAATATTTGCCCCAGAATGCTGGAGATATTGCCCGTCGTTATATTAATGACCCTCAGTTACTCCAGTTTATTGATATGGAATGTTACTGTTGGTCAGTCGTACCTGCGGATAAAACACCGATGATTAATGCGGGAATGGTGTTTTCTGACCGCCATTATGGGGGAATTAATTATCCGAAAGGAGGTGTAGGTGAAATTGCCCAGAAATTAGTTGAAGGATTGGAGAAAGCTGGGGGACAGATTCGCTATTCCGCCAGAGTCAGCGAAATTTTAACCGAACAGGGTAAAGCTGTGGGTGTGCGGTTAGCTACGGGGGAAGAGTATCGGGCAAAGCGAGTGGTGTCTAATGCAACGCGCTGGGATACGTTTGAGAAATTACTGCCCTCAGAACAGATGCCTACAAGTGAGGAGAAGTGGCAACAACGATATCAGAAATCACCCAGTTTTTTGAGTTTGCATTTAGGAGTTGAGGCAAAGGTTTTCCCGCCCGGAACAGAATGTCACCATATTTTATTGGAAGAATGGGACAAGATGGAAGCGGATGAGGGAACAATTTTTGTTTCGATTCCGACGTTACTTGACCCGGACTTAGCCCCGGAAGGCTATCATATTATGCATACCTTTACGCCCAGTTGGATGGAGAATTGGCAGGGATTATCAGCTAAAGAGTATGAGGATAAAAAGGAAGAAGCGGCTGGGCGAATTATTGAACGATTAGAGGCAATTTTTCCGGGTTTAGATGCGGGATTGGATTATATGGAAGTAGGAACTGCCCGCAGTCATCGACGGTTTTTGGGGCGTGAGGATGGCACCTATGGACCGATTCCGCGCCGCAAGTTAAGGGGGTTATTGGGAATGCCATTTAATCGGACAGCGATTCCGGGATTATATTGTGTGGGGGATAGTACATTTCCGGGACAAGGGTTGAATGCGGTGGCGTTTTCTGGGTTTGCTTGCGCCCATCGGGTGGCGGTGGATTTGGGGTTATAAGCTCAGATTTTGCCCCATTTTCAACCATCAAATTGCAGGCGAATTGTCGAAAATTGTAGGGTGCGTTAGCGAAGCGTAACGCACCATTACTGAACTTTGGTAACTTAAGCTGTCATGCATTTAAATTGGGAATGGGTAGCGAGCTTTCCGGCTCGCACTACAAGGATGAGAGCAACTTATCTACGGTAAAAAACAGCTAAGTATTCCTCATCAAACCCTAATGTTGGGTTACATTTCATTTCACCCAACCTACGAATTAGAATCTGATCGCCCCTTTTTAATCAATTTATCTGCCACCCACCACGCACCCCATGAACAAAAGAAACTCCCCACCAAGGCTATAATAAACGGGTGGGGGGGAAGCAAAAAGCGATCGCGATTAGGAAGCTGCCAAGGTTCAGTAATTAACCCGGAAGTTGAAGCAACGATCGCGCTATAGTTTTAATATCATCATTGGCTGGCTTGAGGGTGGCTTGCAGTTCCGCTAAAGTTTCCCAAGCTGTGGGGGGAATAATCTTGCTCTCTGGTTTTTTGCTTTCTCGATGCAGAAGCAGTAAAAAAGCCCGCACAATTCGTTCATTTTCAGCAGTGGGCATCGTCTGACCTCATCATGGCTCAACTCTGCCCCATTATAAACCGATCGCCGTCAAGTCTGACCCGTAACAGACTGCTGCGAAGGGGGGGTCATCTATAAACTACCCAGTCTATTGGCTAGGTAATCTCTTAAGTCTGAAGGACAGGGCAGACGGGGGGCTAGCAATTCAACGATATTGTTGATATCGATCGGCGATCTAATTTTTAGCTTGACTTTTCCAGTTTTGACCTCTTCTTCCAGTCGGTTTAGAAACTTAATTAAACACCAGAGTTCTTGTTTTCCCCGCAACCAAACTTTTGTCGGTAAGGCTTCCAGTTCTCTGATGGTGGAGTCAATTGTCGTCGGATCTGGCTGGATATTGACATTACAGACTCTTCCTAAGTGAGTCAAGATGTCAGGTTTCCAGTTAAACATAATTTGATAGTTTATATCTACCTTCAGTATCGAAACCTTTATATTATTGGTGTTTGGTTTTTGTCCCAATCGACGAGTCGCTAAAAGCCACGCCATCCACGGTAAAAAAACTTGACGATAATCCCGTTGGAATTGATGAAACTTTTGGCAGGCGATCGCAATTGCCTCACTGGATGAATCCAAACCCCAGAAATCGGTTAATATCGCCGCAATGGCTGGTTCTGAAACCAGATAATTCTCAATAGAGTAGTGTTCGGTTACGAATAAGCTTTGCTGAGTTTTTGTTCCCCGAGTTTCCCCGATGAGGTCATCATGATCTTTATCCACAAAAAACATGATTCTGGGGTTGTTTGGAAATCGTTTGCCTAGATAATCATAAGCATTCAACACTGCCTTTTTATTCCCTAATATAGTCATTTCGACCGATAAAGCCTTCGGTTCAGCGAAGCGTTGAACGTTGACTCGGATCAAGGAAGGATCGTCGCGTCCCTCCAGAAAAATTGCGATCGCCTGACCTTGGGGTTGAAAACTTAGGAGAAATATATTTAATTTAGCTTGGGATGATGTCGGTGCAGCCTTCAAAGCATCCAAGAAAGATGACATCTTCAAATCTCCTCGATAAACTCACTGATAGAATGTGCATATTCCGCCAGTGAATTTTCAAACACAAAAGGAGAATGAGTCACGGCAATTAAACCAGAGCATTTTTCGGTATCTTTTAAGTCCTGAAGAAACCGGCGTTGCCAAGGGACAGATATGGATAATTCTGGTTCATCAATGACCAAAAAATACTGACTATAATCACTTAAAAATATATGAGAAAATAATGAAATAATTTGCTTTTCCCCAGATGATAAACCTGGTATTGGTACTTCCATATCTTTGCTTTTGCGTTTAATAGCTAACTTAAATTTACTGGGGTTGAATTCTAGCTCTTTGTTGCTGAGATACTGATTGACCAAATCAACTAGGTTTCTAATTGGGCGTTCCTTTTCCTGTTGAATTTTATGAATTTCGACCAAACGAGTCAAAAAATAAGCGGGAACCCGTTGTTCTTCTGATAAATCTTTGTTGATTTTTACATCTTCAAGGAGTTCTCCCAGTTTTTTGCGATCGCCTTCTGAAAGAATATCCCCAATCCGAGGAAGCATCACCTTGATTGTTTCCGTAAATTCTTCAGTAGACAGTTGAGATGCCTCAACATTTTTATAGTTATTACGAATAATATCCCCTAAGTAACTCCCAGTCAATCGATTCAGTTCAGTGCGAAAATTTTGATCCAAGTCTGATAAGGTTGAGTCAAATGCCCGAATTACATCTTCCATACCAAACTCAACCAGTTCGACATATCCAGATCGTGGCTTCTTCCGATAACGATTAGTTTTAGAAAAAGGGAAGACATCATCCAAGTCTATATCAGGAAAAACATCGCTTAATTCTTTTTCAATCCTGCGATAAGTGGGCAAAAATAAGACTTGTTCTTTAGAGTTAGATTGGACAGCTTCAGCCAGTCTATCTGTAACCTTGATTTCTTCATTTTCATCTAAAGATGCAAAATTTGGATTGATTTTAGCTATATCTCGCAATGCTCCAGGGGAAATTTCAGGGAATTTATGTCTTAATCCCATAAATCTGTTTTTTGACAACCAGTATTTTGAGCCATGCTCGGCTAATTCATTGAGCAGACTTTCAAGTTCTTGTGCAGATAACCTATTTTCAAAATACTTAAGAACGAATCTTTGACGGCTACGGCTCATATTTTGAGCAGCGGGTAAATCTTCTCTTTTGAGGATATATTCTTCATTGCCAATTGTAACAATGCAGGAATGAAAGGGAAGCTGGGCTAGACGTTCCCACTGAGCCGTTAAGGTGTAATATAATAAATTAATCAGTGTACTTTTACCCGATCCATTTTCACCAACTATGATTAAAGTATTGTCTTGAATGGGGACATCCAAATTATAAGCGTCAAAGAGACACTCTATCCGAATTCGCTTGAGGTCAATATACATTTAATTTATCAAATCACTTTAGGAATCATCTTGACGGTCATCCCCAATTATAAACCGATAGCCGTAAACGCTGACCAATAACAGGCTTCTGCGAAGGGGGGTCATCCTCAAATAAATACAAACGGTCTTTCACTGCTTCCACTTCTTCCTCCGTCGCCTTCAGGTCATGTTGCAGCCAGTGGAGAACATCATCAGAAGATAAACCCCGTAACCAGGTTTGAGCCGCTTGCAGGGCAGCCGTGACCGAGGGATAGTCCGGTAAAATTTGATAGAGGTGCAGAGTCACCAAAGTCGCCGCCAGTTCATCCACTTCCCAGAGACTAGCGACTACCCCTCATCCACCAACTCCGGATGACGGTTGAGGATTTGCAGTTCCTGCCCACTGGGACAGGTGATAAGTTCTTGAATCATAGAGAAATAAGCCTGCACTCTTTGTTCATCCATAGCCGCACACCAGGTCAGGACAGTGTCCCAATTTTACTCCATCCCCGCGACCGAGAAACCCAGTTTCTTTTCCCCCACCGAGAGTAATTGGTAGAGTGGGTCACCCTACTCGATTTCATCCTCAGAAACAGCTTGCAAAACATTGTCATACAGAGATTCATTAACCCAGTATTGGGCTTCTGTCATCATTGCATCCAATAGCGGTTTCACCTTGGGGATAATCTGGTTTTGTTTGGCTAAAATCAAAATTCCTAAAGTGCCAATCACATTCAATTTTAAAGATTGAGCCACTTTTCTGGCTCTTTTTTCATCCAATACAACCCTAGTTGTTTGTTTGCTCAGTGCTAAAGCAATCACCTCCCTTTCCCCAGCATCTAATTCTAAAGGGATGGATTCTGGCATCTCCTGCACCGACTTAACTTTAAGCCAAGCCGCTTCAATTCCATTAACAATGGTTTCAGAGTTAGGAAATCCTGATTCAACGGTTTCCGAGTAAACCGCTTGGGGAATGACTATCTCAGTAAACAGGGATTTTAATATATCTAAGCGATTAATACTTGCAAAGTTAATCAAAGGCGTAGCATTGCAAATGACTTTAACCATCCCACAATCCTGCTTGAATCGCTTCGATATCCTCTGCTAAATCATCTTGGTCGTATTGCCGAACAACATGATTTTCTCCCAACAGTTTTTGAAAGTCCCACACGGAATAATTCAACAACCGACGGGCTTGACTAAAGGTAAATATCTTATTTTCATAAAGTTGCATGGCAATTTGTTCCAAAACTGCCGTCTCACCTTGCTCAATTAATTCGATGGGAATTTGTATATTAATTGCTTGCATCTACCATCACCTCATCATTTCAAAAGACATTCATTAATCACTCTCGCGATCTCCACCGGATACCTCACCTGGACAGGCGAGGAGTTCTTGAATCAGGGAAAGATAAGCCTGCGATCTCTGTTCATCCATAGCCACACAAGGGGTAGAGGATACCATTCCGATTTTACCCCAGACCCAGCTTTTTATCATTCCCCAGCAGCCGCTAAAACCTCTCTATATAAATTTGCCCCAATCCGAAAATTAGCCTCCGATATTAAACTATCCATAATCGGTCTAATCTGAGTAATCAAACCCCGACGCTTTGCTACTAACAAAATTCCCAATAATCCCGTAATCGACAATCCCAAATCAATCGCTTCCCTTCGTCCTAACCGTTCATCAATCAATAATTCTTCTGCATTCACTTCCAATGCCAAAGCGATCGCCTCTGATTCTCCTCGATCTAGATGACGTTCAGTTTGTAGAACATTTACCAATTGTTGATTAGTGGGATCGCGAACCTCAATCCAATCGAGACCTAACACATCTGTGATGCGCGGGTCATCTTCTCCTCCTCGCTGTAATTCATGCCAAACCCCCGAAGGAATCAATACCCGTCCGTAGAGTTGTTCTAATAACCCAAGATAACCGACGATCGCCAACCCACTTAAAGGAGAAGTATCACTCACAACGATCATAGCCATCCCTTAGCCGTTAAATGCTGTATATCCTCCTGCAACTCCTCCACATCATAATGAATATTGATACCCCGATCTGATAGAATTTTTTGAAATCTAACCTGAGAGATATTCAGTAACTCTGCTGCCTTACCCAAACTAATTTTTTCCTGCTGAAACAGCAGTAATACCAACTCGATAATCAACTCTTGTTCAGAGAGTCCACTAGCTTTAACAATCTCTTCGGAAATTACTAAGCTCATCATATTACCTTGAAAAATATAAATCTATCCAAAACTTTCTTCAGTCTTTTAGGAAAAATAGAGATGATGTCAGAAACCCCGTTTCTTGTCACCTCATTTTCTAAAGATCTCTGATTTTCTGTAAATCCGGCAAAAACTTCTCCCGCGTCACCAACATTAACACATCATCTCCAGATTTCGCACTTTTTCCAGTTCCACTGCGATCGCTTCACTCGAAATGAGTTGCCATTCTCCGGTGCGAACTCGTTCCAGAATAGTTAAAACTGAGTCTCCTTCTAGCCGAACCCGTTCCTGCGCCCAGTCATCAAAAGGGCGATTGAGACAACATACATCTAAATATACCGCAACCATCAAACCCTCTACAAATTAGCTGCCACCAACTCGCACAACTGCACAAACCCCTCATCCACCAACTCCAGATGACCAACCGTTGAGGATTTGCGGTTCCTCCCCTTCTCCTCTAACAATGCGGAAAATAATACTATAGTCACAAAATGATTCACCTGTTATAAACAGGACTTACGCAGCTACACCACAGTGGCAAAGGTGCGTTACGCTACCCTTCGGGAACGCTTCGCGAACGCTAACGCACCCTACTGGGCTGACCCACCTAAAATGGTGAATTAGAATTGTAGGGGCGCAAGGCTTGCGCCCGGTTTAACCGTCAAATCTATTGCACAATTTTAGCTGGGTCAAGCCACTACTGGCGTGACCCACCTAAGTGAAATAGATTTGGTTCGTAGTGAGGGCTTGAGCCAACTCCAGCTAGGCGTTAAAGCACTCTTCGTGCTTACTACAAACAAAGTCCTATTTTAACCCGGTCACGCCACTACACATAGAGGCTTTGCGTAAGTCCTAATAAAGACTCAGAGTAATGGATTTGGCGGTAAAATATAATTTTTGCTACAGTCCTTTTTAAGACGGTGTAGTACGGAATATTCATTATGAATGATTCAAGGTTATCAACAGTAGCTCATCAAATCCCTATTCCTCCTAGTATAACCATTTCCGATAAATCCCTAAAAAAACTATGTCAACATTGGCAAATCGTAGAGCTTTCCCTCTTTGGCTCAATCTTGAGAGAAGACTTTAATGCTGATAGCGATATTGATGTATTAGTGGAATTTTCCGAAAAAGCCAGAATTACATTTTTCGATCTCGATCTTATTGAGCAACAACTGAGCCAACTGTTTCACCGCCCCGTTGATGTCGTCACCAAATCAGCAATTCAACAAAGCCATAACCCTATACGTCGCCAGAATATTTTAGACAACTCGAAAGTGATTTATGAACAGAGACAAAGAGGTTTTACTGGATTTGATTAGAGCCAGTCGCTTAATTTTGGAATTCTGCGAAACCTTGGACTATCAAACCTTTGCCCGAAGACTTAAAAACTCAATCCTCTGTTCTCTATCAAATCGTCATAATTGGCGAAGCTGTGAACCGCCTATCGCCAGCATTCACCCAGGCTCATCCAGAAATTCCTATCAACGCAATTTGAGGAATGCGTAACCGAGTGGTTCATGAGTACAAAGAAGTTGATATTAAAATTCTGTGGGAAGTCATTCAAATCAACATTCCCCAACTCCTCCAGCAAATGCAAACCAGCCTCGCAGAAATGAAAGAGTAGGCTATAAACCTCAGTCAGGGCGGGTTTAGTTCCATCTGGGTGCAGCCGAAAAGATAGTAGTAAAACCCGCCCCTACACAATTTTCCAATCTCCCAATCTACCCCTAAAAATTTACCTCCCTTCCTTACGCCCCATACTGTGAAAACTAAGGGCGTTACTTAGGCTTCAAGCTGTCATGCCACCATCTACATTCAGCGTTGCCCCAGTAATGTTTCCCGCCTTGGGACTAGCGAGAAATGTAACCAATTCTGCCACCTCCTGCGGTTTGCCATAGCGCCCTACAGCCGTCATAGCACTCAGGGTTTCCCCAAATGCCCCGTCTTCTGGATTCATATCTGTATCAATCGGACCCGGTTGAACTGTATTAACCGTGATTCCTTTAGATCCTAAATCCCGTGTCCAGCCACGACTCATAGCCGCTACGGCTCCCTTACTCATGGCATAGAGTGACCCTCCGGCAAAGGGCATCACATCCGCATTAACACTGCCAATGGTAATAATCCGACCGCCCTCACCCATGACCTGTACCGCCTCACGCACAGCCGCGAATACAGCACGGACATTGACTTGCATCATTCGGTCAAAATCCTCAAGTGTGGTCTCAGTAATCGGTTTCAACTCAAAAATCCCAGCATTGTTGACGAGAATATCCAACCCGCCAAATTGACCAATGGCTTCCTTGACCGCAGCCGCAACATTCTCCGCCTGCATCGCATCAGCTTGGATGGCAACTCCATTAACTCCGTACTGCTTAATTTTGGTCACAACCTGGTCTGCTGTCTCTGTGGATTTACGGTAAGTAATCGCGACATCAGCCCCCTCCGATGCCAATTGTTTCGCGATCGCAGCACCTATACCTCGGCTACCACCTGTTACCAATGCTTTTTTTCCCTTAAGATCAGCCATTTAAATTCTCCTTTTCTCCTTCAACTAGAACAGGCTTGGAATCGAAAAGTCATCCTCCCTGAGAACCACCAAGTCTGCCAACTGATCTGGTGCGATCGCGCTGTGCATGGTGCTATTATGTGATCGCTCCCTTCGGAGTGATTGTGTCTAGCGTAGATGAGCTACTGTGATGCGATCGCGTTTCTCCTACACTACAAAAATTTCTGCCTATTATTCACAAGTATCAGGTTCGTTTGTGTGTATAGATAGCGATATGTGAAATTATGTCGAAATCAAAGCAAATTAAATCTCACTGGCCCCCTGGAAAAGAACCTTGGTTAGCTGTTAACTTATCTAGGTTTTTTCCAGGTTTAGGGCAATTTTATGCAGGTCAAGTAACTCGCGGATTGATTATTAGCGTCAGTTACATAGTGTTAATCGGTTTAGCGATAAACTTAGCCTTCAGCACTCTGGATACTATAACCGTTTTGACTGTATTAGTACTGGTAGTACTGGGACTATTATACCTGTCAGTTTGGAACTTATTTGATGCTTATCGCTGTGTTAAACGTTCAAACTCGCCTCGTTTTGAAAAGTTTAGAATCAGAAACAAAGATCCATGGTTAGCCGTTTTTTTGTCTCAAATTATACCAGGATTGGGACATCTATACCTAAAAAAATGGACAGGGATTTTGTGGTTTATCCTGTTTATCATTTCTGGCTTGATTCCCGGATTGCTCTTTTTTTTCATGGGGTTCGTTGTTTATCGCGCTTATGCGGCTTCACCTATTCGACGCGAGAGAACATGGAAGCCTATACTAATTGTTTCTCTTCTTGTTTCTCTTTTTGTGATTATTAGCAATTTTTTGCCAAGTGGGATAAGAAGCTTTGTCGCTGAATCCCGTTATATCCCATCAGGTGCAATGGAGCCGACACTACAAGTTAATGATCGTTTACTCATTAATAAGTGGAGTTACCACTTCCAAAAGCCACAACGAGGAGATATTGTGGTGTTTTCTCCCACAGAATCTCTCAAGCAGCAAAATTTTAAAGATGCATTCATTAAGCGTATCATCGGTCTACCCGGAGAGAAAGTAGAAGTTAAAGCGGGTCAGGTTTATATCAATGATCAACCTTTAGAGGAAAACTATATTGAAGAGCCTCCAGAGTATACTTATGATCCTGTCACTGTACCGCCTAATTCTTACTTTGTCCTAGGCGATAACCGCAATAACAGTTATGATAGTCACTATTGGGGGTTTGTTCCTAGAGAAAATGTTATTGGTAAAGCAACTAAACGATATTGGCCCCCTGACCGAAGAGGAACTGTAGAGTAATTATACTCAATCCACTTTTACAGCGCTTTTCATGTTTATGGAATACAAAATTGTGTCGGCTTAGTTTTCAGCGCAATCATCGTCTGTAGTCTACTAACTTGAAAACTGCTGTAAAGTGGGTTTTCGCAATTGGATTGGGTATAAAATGGTGGGATAAATCTTACCATTAGATTGGGCGCACGTCGGTGCGCCCCTACATTTCTGGGCGTAGAATTGAACAAATTTATCCTAACTTCCCGAAGCCAAAGGTAACGTCTCCACCTGGGTAATCATGTCCAATAAGGAAAGTCCCAAACTCTTATTCAACGCCACGTTACTCTCAGGACAACTGTGCTGCATCAAACAGCGAGGACAACCCTCATCGCAGTCACACCCTTCGGCTAACACCTTTGCTTTAAACGCAAAATCCCCGAAACGATGAAAAATCGCCTCAGATACTCCATTTCCTCCGGGAGTTGTATCAAACCAATACCCAATCGTGGGTAAGGTATGTTGACGATGGGGTTTGTTTACAATCAGACTATTTACCTCCTGAGCTTCACTCAAAATTAATAACGGTACAGCCAAATTAACTTGGTGGGTGAGAGAATGTAAGGCAATCCGTTCTGGTGGACAAGACCAAAGACAGGTATAGTCACTAGGAATATTCTTCCCATACTGCTGAATCAATCTTTGTTTGATTCCTTTAACCTGTTGAGTCAAAGAGTCCTTAATCGGTTGATTCACTTCGATTTGCAGTACAGGTGCTTCCAGTCGGGTTAAATACGGCTGCTCAAACGTCTCTGTTTTGAGCCGTTTCTGGATTTCCGCAAACCGCGTCTTGCGCCGACAGTCTGGACATTGCGCTTCTTTAACAGGCGTATGGTAGCGCTTACATTGAAAGTTTTGACAGGTTTTATCGTATTCTAAACTATAGAGTGTATATCCAGTCACGTAATCCGTAATTTCTCCCCAACCCAAAATTAAGCGGATTCGTCCATCCGGAATGCTTGTCTCCAGAATCTTCGGTTCAGCTAAGTGAGATTTGAGTTCAATCTCGGTTTCTTGCTCCGCACGAGTTAACTGTTGGGGATCTTCAGGTAGGGGAGTTAAAATTGCCTGTTTATTCTGCAAATCCAGGCTTTGACAAGAATACCAAACTCGCTCTCCTCCGGGCGACTGATGCTGATAAATTGCCTCAGGAAATACTTCTCGCTGGGCGTGTTTTTCATCTAATTCTTCAAATTCTTCCCCCGTTTTCTGATCCACCAATGTCACCGTCCAATGGTTTGTTCCTCGCATTTGCACCTGTTTATGGGGATAAGGTTTCGTCCACAAGTACTGGTGGCGAGAGAGGGATAACTGGTTTTGATTTAGCAACTGAATGGCAATGTCTGCGGCGGGCTGACCAAAATAGTGATTGAATTTCTCCAAGGGAATACCAGTCTCACAAGCGCCACAGAGTAAATGCTGTTTGAGGAAGAGTTGATAGTCAGGATTACATACGACACTTTCAACATCACCGTTTAACAATAAGTCTGGATTATTTCCATAAAAATAATCCAAGGCATTTTGGGCAATGGGCAGAAAAATAACTAAACCGGGGCTTTTTCGCCCCGCCCTTCCCTGACGTTGACGTAACTGCATGAGTGAACCGGGATAACCGCGCAGTAAGCAACAATCGAGTTCTGGAATATCAATCCCCGCTTCTAAGGCTGAGGTTGCCAAAATAATGCTAATTTCTCCCGTACTCAATTGCTGGATAATTTGGCGACGATGATGAGATTTCAGCGAACCATAGAATATCCTCACCTGGGATTTAAGATAACCTTGTCCCCGTTGCTGTAGATGTTCTTGGATTTGATTTAAGAGAGATTTGAGGGAAATGCGACTATTACAAAAAACGATTCCCTTTAATCCTTGCTCTAACCACGATAGGACAATCGCACAAGAGTCCATATTGGCATACTTAGACGGGGCTAAACAGAGGGTTGTCCGCGCCGCCGTTGCTGCACCACTGTTCTCGATTAGGGATAAATTTCCCCGTCTGCCACTAAAGGTTGCGGCTAATTCCCCTGGATTACCAATCGTCGCCGTGGCAAAGATATGTTGTAATCGAGTCGAATCTCCACCACTTTGATCCATGGCTAATCGCAACCGTCGCATTAAATTGGCAAAGTGAGCACCAAAACTACCGCGATAGGTGTGGGCTTCATCAATGACTAAATAGCGAAGATTAGCCAGAAACCATTGCCATGAGTACCATTGCGGTTTAAACACTTTAAACAGTTGATGGTGGAGTAAATCCGGGGTAATACAAACAATTTGCGGCGATTGTTCCAATAATTGAATCCGTTCAGCCATGGGAACATCTCCCGTCAGCATCACTACATTAATCCGCTGAAACCTTGGCACATTGTCAAGAATGTCGTGAATTTGCCGCAACTGATCTACCGCCAACGCTTTTAAGGGAAAAATAAATAGGGCGGTGGCTTGAGGATTAAGTAGACAGGTTTCCAAAATTGGCAGCAGAAACGCCAAGGTTTTACCACTGGCTGTTGGGGTGGAGAGGATAATATCTCCCCCTTGACGCAACGCCTGTAATGAGGCGTACTGATGAGACCATAGAGCGTTGATGCCAATGGTCATTAAAGCATAGCGGAGAACTTGGGGTAAATCCAGAGGTAAGGGTTCAGCCTCTTCCTGGGAAGCGGGAGTAATTTCTACAGCGGTTAACTTTTCCCCATCGAGGAGGCTTTGCGCGATCGCCCGAAATGCAGGGGATTGAATCGCGGCGATGTCAGCTTCACTGACTTGGGGGGTGGCTGACACAGACGATGAAGGGGTTGAGGCGATAGGATGGTTGGGTTCAATCAACTCATGCTGGCGAATTTCTAGATAAGCCTGTTCCAGATGCGCTTCTATGTCGGCTCGTTGTTCAGGAAACGCGGCGGTGTAGACAGTTAAAGCGGCTTCCAATCGTTGAATCCCTTGGCGTAGGTTCTGAATGCGATCGCCTTTATTCCGCTCTAAATAAATTAACCCCAAATCATAGTGAGTTTCCGCCCAATCCTGGGGATCATCAGCCTGAGTGAAAACTTGAGCGGCTATTTCGTAGCCAGTGCGAACAATTTCCCGATTATCCGTGCGATCGCCCCCAGGAAACTGGTTGACTAACTGGCTCATCCCCCGCAGACGTCTCGCCAGATCCGGCTTGTGATCATCATCGAGTTCAGCCAACCGTGCGATCGCCCAGTCTTGCAGCACTAGGGCAAATGTCTCATTCAGCTTATCAGAGTTCTCCGCCAGGAAGGGATGCACCCCAGATACATCCTCGTTGCTGGGTAAAGTAATCAACAACAATTGGTGGAGAAACGTCTTCAGGGTTTCCCAAGTTGGATCAGCCATGATTGAAGCTAGCGTTCTGCCAGGGCGTTATTCTTATCGGGTCTGCTCGTGTCATTATTGTACAGTAGGGGGCAAGGAACGCTGCGGTTAACCTTCAATCCCACCAATAGGAAATCACCACCGCGTCGCGATCGCGTTGCATTTCCTGATCAGAAAGTCCTGCGTCTAATCGAGCCATCAGTCGCCGTTTAAGCCGCCAACTGTAGTCTTCATTTGTACCATCCGTTATATCTACTGAATCCGCTCGCCACTTTTTGCCGAAGTCTAAAAGCTGAGACACAATTGTGTCTTGATTTTCTGCCAGAATATAGAGTGTATCGGCTGGATAAGCGACAAAATGAAGAATACTGGTTTCGGGCATGGGACGATAGTTTGCCATTGCCAGAAGCGTATCAATCACACCACTAAAGCTCAAACCATTTTCGTCGGGGGCAAAAATCGGTTTCGTGAACAGAAAACTTGCCCATAACGATGAGTTGTTGGCAAGATCCGTAATCACTTCCTCCCCATCAAACTCATTAAAGCGGCGTTGCCAAACTAGGGCAGCGAATAATTCTTGAGGAGAATAGGATTGAGCGATATGTTTTATTTTTGCTAAGTCAAACATTACTCTTTTCCTCTTTCTGATAAACAAAGCAAGCAATAATAGTTTGTCGATTTAATTGTTGAATAAGGAGTCGGACAAAAAAGCAGCACGCTGATTAAATTTTGTGGATCGCACTCAAACCATTACTTTCTCCTATTAATTCGTTAATCTCAACCGTTAACTTTAATAAGAGTCTACCTACTTAATTGAGTTGGAATTATAAAAAAGGATACAATATATCAGGTATTTTTTATTTAGGTAACCTTATTAGCAAAAATTGCCAAATCATTGTCGTGTAACCAACTCGCTACTTATACCCCATCTAAATGTGCAGCAGCTTCAGATGATATACCTTGTTTCATCCCGACTCCAAGAGTTTACTGCACACACCTACACAGTAGACCAATAAAATTGCTATCATAGTCAGTCAATAGGACTACTATAACATTGGTTCAGCAATCAAAGCAGACGCTGTTCCAGAGGTAGTTGGTTAGGGAAGCATCTCAATTCAGCAATATTATTGGTCGTGGAAGCATTTTACTCCCTAGAAATTATGACTTATGTACGCCCTTACATAACCCCGACAATTGAATCAGGGTGGGTTTTGTTGTTCCGTTATCGGTGAGGAAGCCCCTACAAGGGAATACTTGGCTCCGAAAACAAATGACAAATGACGAATGACAAATGACTATGCTCAATCAATCTTACCCACCGTCTGCCGCTAAAATGCGCCCCCTATCTTTTTTCCGAAATTGGACAATTTTAGTCTTACTATTGCTTTGGTGTACAAGCTGTTCATTTCCAGACTCAGACGATATCAAGTTAACTCTCAACGCCCAAGCCGCAGGTCGTCCTGGACTCTACACCTTGAGTGGCACAACTAATCTCCCGGATCAAAGTCAAATTACCGTAGCCGCCATTCGCGATTTACGGTTTCCGGATCAGGCGGTTTATCGCGATGAATCGTATTCTCCTTATTCGATTCTGGATCGCCAAGTAGTCAGGGTTGAGGACGGAAAATGGCAAGCTACGCTAAATTTATGGCAGGTAGCACCCGATGGACATTTTCGGGAAGCATGGCAACTGGATGAATCCCCCATTGGTGACTCCTTGCAACCCTCTGGTGAGGTATCGTTTGTGGCATTATTTGATCCTCAGGGTCAGCTGCCAACCGCAGAGAATCAAACCATCCAAACACCCGAACTTGAAGGTCAACTGGTTCGCTTTACGAACGAAGGTCAGCCTTATGTCAAGGTCACTCAAAGCGAACAGATTCCTCTACCAACGGGTCGCAAAACTCCCCCGGTGGTTAAACCGGAAGATCGGAATTGGGGTTGGGGAACGCAGCGCTATGAACTTCCACCAAAACCCCCAACGCCTGGGAATGTGCGTCCGCCGACGTTGAAAACTGAACAAACAAATCAACCGCTGTTGCCTTCAGAATTTTTGCGCTGATGGGTGAGAGGGGAAAGTTATAGTGAACGGATGCATGTCAACGTTGTAGGTTGGGTTGAGGAACGTAGGCGAAGCCTTCTCGGAGAGTAACCCAACTTATCGGGTTAGCGTGAACATTATATCAACCCTGACATGCTCCCGAAGCCCCTACCTTGGGAAAGGGCGGGTTTTGAACAAACCTGATCATCAATAGCGAGAAGAAAGTCCTTAAACCCGCCCCTACAGACGCTTTAAAAGCACGTCTGGAACATTCACGCACCATGTCCGCGCAGGTGGTGAAGGTTCCCCTCTTCCCCAATCATCTGATTGCCTACTCTCGTCGCTCAATCACGAGTTTCAAACGAGCAACCAGTGCCCCGATCGCACCGACAGCCGCGATGACGGGAAACAATGTCACCCCAACGACTCCACCCACGACGCCAACGGTTAGGGGAATTTCGATTAAGATTTGATCCTCTTCATTCTTGACGATAATCCGGCGAATGTTACCCTGATGGATCAGTTCCCTTACCTTACCCACTAAATCATCGCCACTAATGGTGAATTCTTCGACATTGACTTGGGTAGTGGTATCAATCTCGGGTTCAATAGACTGTAACTCATTTTCTAGAGGAACGGTGTTAGCGTTAATCTCTTCGACGCTTTCTTGTGTGCGAATTGGTTCGTTCATGGTTAAGCTGTTGTATGTCACTACCCTTCAGGGTAGCGAACCCAGTTGCTAGAGAGTTCACCAGTTGGATTGAATTGATCGGTTGATTCGGGAAACATAAAGAAATCTCTACCCTATAGTTTGGCACAATACATCTAGAAGCACTTGACAAGGAAAGGCAAAATGTATCCAAAACTATTGGTCGTGGTTTTTTTCCTGACTGGATTAGGATTAGCGACTCCCATCCGGGCAGAAAATGCGGATCAGGTTCGCCAATTATTGGACACTGGAGCCTGTCGCCGATGTGCTTTGGAAGGGGCAAACAAATTTGAGAGAGAAAGACTTGAGACTGGCTGATCTGAGAGATACTGATTTAAACGGGCTAGGAGGGATTCGAACCCCCGACACCGTGGTCCGTAGCCACGTGCTCTAGTCCACTGAGCTACAAGCCCTAGCTGTGAGTGATTGACTCACCGATTACTTACAATATCACATCTTTATCCAATGACGCAAGACTTTGCCCAAAAATCATCCCTCAGTCATCTAAACTCTCAGGGTCAAGCCCAAATGGTCGATGTTTCCAGTAAACCCGCTACCCGTCGCCAAGCCGTCGCCGCGGCTCAAGTGCGGATGCAAACAGCGACATTCCAGGCGATTGAGACAGGTAATGCGCCGAAAGGAGATGTTTTAGCCACCGCCCGACTGGCTGGCATTATGGCAGCTAAACAGACAGCAAACCTGATCCCGTTGTGTCATCCCTTACCCCTACACCAAGTCGATATACAAATCCAACCGGACTCTCAACTACCGGGGTATCAGATTCAGGCATCAGTGACAACTAAAGCCGAAACCGGGGTAGAAATGGAAGCTTTAACTGCTGTTTCTGTTACCGCCCTCACCCTGTACGATATGGCAAAAGCCTTGGAGAAATCGATTCAAATTGAATCCATCCGCCTGTTGAGTAAGACGGGTGGCAAATCCGGCGAGTATCAATCCCCTAGTTGAGCGATCGCACTGTCTGTCGTATCCCCTGTACGCTAATTGACGCGTTCAAACATCTAAAAGACTAATTTGAATGCACAGTTGCTCAAGGCAAAAACCCTAGCGCCATGGCGCATCTCTACAATGAGGATGAACCGATTCAGATCACCAAACTATAAACAGTATGGCAGAACACAAACGGATTGGCATTCTCACCAGTGGTGGAGATTGTGCGGGGTTAAATGCGGTGATTCGAGCCGTGGTTCACCGGGCGGTGGGAACCTATAATTGGGAGGTTTGGGGCATTTATCGCGCCACCCAAGGGTTGATGCAGCGTCCCCCTCAAGCCACTCGCCTAGAACCCAAGCAAGTGGATGCGGCGCTAACCTTGGCGGGAACGATTCTGGGAACCACGAATAAAGGTAACCCCTTTGCCTTTCCCATGTCTGATGGTACAGTGCGCGATCGCTCGGCGGAAATTGCCCAAGGGTATCATCAGTTAGGACTCGATGCCCTAATTGGGATTGGCGGTGATGGCAGTTTAGCGATTTTGCGGAAACTCGCTGAACAAGGGGGATTGAATTTAGTGGGGATTCCCAAAACCATTGATAATGATGTCGGGATTACGGAACGCTCCATCGGATTTGATACGGCGGTGAATATTGCCACCGAAGCCCTAGACCGTTTACAGTTTACCGCCGCTAGCCATGATCGGGTGATGATCCTGGAAGTTATGGGTCGCGATGCGGGTCATATTGCGATTAGTGCTGGAATTGCCGGCGGTGCTGATATTATTTTAATTCCGGAAATCCCCTATACTCTAGAACGAATCTGCCAGCAAATCCAACAACGCAAACAACAGGGCAAAAACTATAGTGTAGCGATTGTCTCCGAAGCCGTTCGCACTGAATCCGGGGAAGTGGTGCAGAATACCCTCAGTTTTGGTGAATGTCGCTATGGGGGAGTGGGTCACTATTTAGCGGAACGCATTAGCGCCTTAAGTGGTGCAGAAACACGAGTGACGGTGTTGGGACATACCCAGCGCGGTGGAACTCCCTCACCCTTAGATCGCCTCACCGCCTCGGCTTTCGGTGTTGCCGCAGTCGATTTAATTGCAGAGCAGGACTATGATAAGATGGTCACTTGGCAGAATCGACAGGTTGTCAGCGTCCCGATTTTAGATGCGATCAGTCAGTATAAAGCCGTGGATTCCCAAGGGACTCTGGTGAAAACTGCCAGAGGTTTAGGCATTTGCCTAGGAGATTAATTAATATTAGAGTCCTGAGATTGTAGCGGCAGATATGAGAAAAGGGACACAAGGCGAAATCTGGCTTTATGTCCCTTATCGTATTATTACTTTTTCTTGTTCAAAAAAGGTTAAATAGGGTTCGCTTTAGCTCTACCACGCATTATTAGCGGTATTACGGCGAGAGCCACCACGATTATTCTCCCGGGGTCTGGCTTTATTAACTCTGAGCTGGCGTCCCATCCACTCAGCACCGTCCAGTTGGGAAATTGCAGATTCTTCGTTAGCTTCTTCTGTCATCTCAACAAAAGCAAAGCCTCGAACTCGACCTGTTTCCCGATCTGTAGGTAATACGACTCGCTTAACAGTGCCATAATCAGCAAATACTGTTTTTAAGTCGTCTTCAGTGGCTTGGTAAGACAGGTTTCCGATGTAAATGGTCATTTGAATCGATAAGGCTGAACGAAAGGCTAAAGTTCAGAGCCACAGACGAAAACTCGAAAATGCAAATAGCTTAAAGTCTTGTCTGATAATCCGTGGTTAATTTCCCGGGTGATCAACTAGGAATGTAGCTGCCCAACCAAAAATCTCACCAAAGGTAGAACTGAACTTATGGATATCGCTAATGATAACCTAGAAATTGGTTTCTGGTCGGTTATCTAGCTTACATCTTAGATATCTGCGATCGCGGTCGTTCCTACAGGGATATCATTGTGGTGTTAATCCACCTGGGCTTTCAACCTTAATGTCAATAATTGCGAAATCCTTGTAGTGCGAGCATCTTGCTCGCTACCCATTCCCAATTTAAATGCATGACAGCTTACAAGAAGGCAGAAATAACCCCAACAGCTAACATCTCCCCCAGCTCCCTCTGCTCCCCCTGCTTCATCGTATCTACGAAGCTGCTCAAGTATTTTTGCTAAGCTGCACTAGAGGCTCCCACTACGGGAGCGCAGTATTTAGCCGCGAGAGTGTTATGCCATTAGCGTTCTATTCAATCGAGATAGATTGAGGTCCGTTCGTCCTGCCATTGTCACTTCCTGTTGAAGTCGTCGTATAGCTGGTAGAACCAGTTTGCTGATCGAGCCAGCTTTTAACGGGGTCATCTGAAAGATTGAGTCGAAATACTCCTGAACAAAATCCGCCTAAGAATGCTACAGGCTGTTGGAGTAGTTCTTTAACGATAGGGGTGAGTTCATCAAGAAACATTTGTGAAATTCTCCTGCGGTCAACGATAGGTTGGTTGGGGGATGGCATGGACAAAACCCAACCCTCTATTTGCCACGACTTGCGTACCCAATTTCTAGGTAGAGTGGCATTACCATTATCTTACTCGCCAAAGCACCACAAGAAAGCGAGTAAGGCAACAATCAAGGTTAATGAGGTAAACGGTTTCAATGAATTTAAGATATCCACCGGAAACAAGACCAGAACTTCTGAAAATAGCCAACTCATAATCAGCAGCAGCGAAATCAAGATCATTAAAGGCACAGTCCCTCCAGAGCCAAACGAGTGTGGCAGATGCCAAGGTGTCACCTCTTCAACTATATATATACTGGAAATTAGATAGAACAAGAGTAGACAGTTTGAGCAATTGGTACTGGGGTGGGATAGGCAAAGACGTTAACAATCAGTGTTTCTAGGAGAGTTAAGGTATGTTACGGAAAAGGGGTTCTCAAGCATTAATAGCCATGGTTATAGCCCTTGTGGCTACACCCGTTCTATCCCAGTCAGCCAATTTTGGTACGTTAACCCTATCACCGGGATTTTCCTCGGAGTCCGGATCAGCGATTGGTACGACAGGAGGTTCATTTTCATTGCCGTCGCTAGTGAACCGCGATCGCCAGGGTAATTCTTGTCTGGGTTATGCTGAGGAAACTCCCGATCACATCATCAACTTAGAAGCGGATTTTGATCAGCTCCAGATAGCCGTAGATAGTGGCGGTCAAGACACCACCCTCCTGATTACTGGACCCGATGGCTTTGCCTTGTGTGGTGATGATACGGACTCCAGTCAAGATGCTAGCGTAAACGGCTCCAACTTTGAGGCAGGAGAGTATAAAGTTTGGGTGGGAACCATCAATCCTAATCAAGCCTGGAACTATACCCTGACTGTGCGAGAGTAGCCAGGAACGATAAGATAGTCAATGAGTTGTTTACTTTTGTTTGTCTTAACTCGCTTGTGCTATCTACGTTTTTAGCTGACTTCCGCATCATCTTTGATCGCGATCCCGCTGCTCGCAACTGGCTCGAGGTTTTATTATGCTACCCCGGTTTACAGGCACTCCTGTTCCACCGCATCTGTCACTGGTTACATAATATAGGGATTCCGTTCATCCCTCGCTTTATTTCTCAGTTTTCTCGCAGCTTGACAGGTATTGAAATCCATCCCGGCGCCCAAATTGGTCAAGGTGTGTTTATTGATCATGGTATGGGTGTTGTTATTGGTGAAACGGCAATTGTTGGCGATTACTGTCTCATTTATCAAGGCGTCACCCTAGGGGGTACGGGGAAAGAATGTGGCAAACGCCATCCCACCTTAGGAGAAAATGTTGTCGTTGGTGCGGGTGCCAAGGTTCTCGGCAACATTCAAATTGGCAACAATGTCCGCATTGGTGCAGGTTCAGTGGTTTTGCGAGATGTTCCGTCTGATTGTACAGTTGTCGGGATTCCAGGTCGGATCGTTTATCGTTCTGGCGTGCGAGTTAATCCCCTAGAACATGGTAGTTTGCCCGATTCTGAAGCCACTGTGATTCGATCATTAGTGGATCGGATTGAAACCCTGGAACAAAAGTTGGCAGAGTTAAGCGAAAAGCAATCATCCACACCTGTGCAAGATTGGCGCGATTTGGATTCTGATCAGGTTCCGATGGTGACGGCGGATAGCTGCCAACTTCGAGATAAAGCGATTCAGCAATTTTTGGATGGAGCTGGAATTTAATCCTAAGTTCGACTTTTTCGGGGACATACCAAAATTCATGCCTGATGCGAGGACAGAGGATGGAGGACGCAAGCGCGAACTTGGTCTATACTTCATCCTTCATCCTGCACTAAGCTGATGTGCTTTTCAATTCGATATTCCCTGTTCCCTGTTTCCTGGGATTAGTACATGCGACTCAGGACATAATCGGTTAGCTCGACTAAAGCTGTCGTAGCTGGTGAGGGTTTTAGGGATGCCAAATTTTCTAAGGCGAGGTGAGCATGGTAAGCCGCCAGTTCCCGCGATCGCTCAATTCCCTGACTCTCCATCACTAATGTCAAGGCTTGGTTCCTGTCATCGGGTTGGGCAAACTCTCGCTCAATCAATACCTCTAAGTTGGGTTTTTCTTCCATGGCGTATAAAACGGGGGCAGTTAGATTGCCGCTGATCAAATCAGAAGCGGCTGGCTTGCCCAAGACTTCTGTGGATGCGGTGAAATCGAGGATATCATCAACAATCTGGAAGGCTAAACCCAGATGATTGCCATAGCGATACAGATTTTCAGCCACGTCGGCTGAGACACCACTCAACAGTCCGGCTGACTTGGAACTGTTGGCAATCAGGGATGCCGTTTTCTTGTAGGTCTTTTCTAGATAGGCTTCAATGGTGGTATTCGCCTCAAATCGCGTCAGTCCCTGCTGAATTTCTCCCTCTGCCATATCCTTAATTACTTGGGAGAGCAACTTGACCACCTCTAAGTTGTTGAGATTAGCCAGATACCAAGCCGATTGACCAAACAAAAAATCTCCAGCTAGTACGGCGACGCGGTTATTGAACAAATTATTAACCGTGGGGACATTGCGACGGACTGATGATTCATCCACGACATCGTCATGAACCAAAGACGCGGTGTGAATCATTTCGGTAATTTCCGCTAGACGGCGATGACGGGGGGTAATATCGGAATCCAGCACCGTCGCTCGCGCAATCAATAGGACAATGGCTGGTCTTACCCGCTTGCCCCCAGCCCCAAATAGGTGTTCTGCGGCGGCATAGAGGATGGGGTGACGGGCACCCACTAGGTTCTTTAAGTTCTCGGTTAGCAGATGGAGGTCTGCTTCAACGGGGGCAAAAAGGGAGGTCACTGAGGTCATGGATTGGGCGACTCAGAAATTAGGTTACGAAAGTTTACATATTCTTTCCTTAATTTTAAGCGAAGCGTCCCAAGTAGGGAAATCTGTTTGACCAATAACCGGACTGGAGGGACTCCCCTGGAATTGTATCGACTTATTAAGTTGATCAGAAAATTCCTAGAAATTGCTGGAACTGTTATGTTAAGCTAAATATTAAGGATTTCAAAAGATTAATCGACCGATTGACTCCGAGGTGGTAGGGACAACTAGCTTCCTTACCTTTAGGTTAAGGTGCCGTTAGGTAGGCAGAGATAGCCTCAAGGTTTTGGATGACGGCTTGGTCGTTTGACGAAGTGTCGTCCTCTATTTTAGATAAACCGGAGTTTTCCGGTAGGAAACCTGTCAAGCTTCATCCAACTGAGTTGGAGAAAGGCTTGTACACATCACTGTCAGTAGTAGTGAAGCAACCGAAAAGCTGGGGACATTTTCCCCGAGGTTCATGTTGCCAAGGTTTATTGCCCCCTAGTGAGCTAATACCGTTGCCTCAGCTTCTATGAAATCTTAGATAACTTTGCTGTTCGTCCATACTATGATTTACACTGATATGCCTTTGATTATTCCTGTTCTGGCAACTGTTTATTTGGTTGCCATTTACTTGCTGTTAATGGTAGCTCAACGCACAAAAAAGAGTTCGCAATACCTAGCTAACTCTTTGACCGATGTTTATGCGACTTCAGTGTCAGTGGGTCTGACACCAAGCCCGACATCTGCTAGGGATGAAGTCGAACAATCGCCAACTTCAGCAGTTCAAGAGGTGAGTAGTCCACCCGTGAGTTAACCGTTAACATCTTCGCGGAAATCCCCACCCTCAACGAAGTAGGGTGGGGATGGACAGCAGGAAATCGGAGGTACGAAGATTTCCAAATCGCATTGTTTAGATGCGGTTTTTTAGTGTTATACTAATAGATATTATTCGGTTAGCACTCTCTTGGAATAACACATCGACAGGTCGAGACGATGCTAGTTTACGAGTTTAAAGCAAAAGCCTCTAAAGCTCAACTTATAGCAATAGACAAAGCAATAAGGATAGGTCAGTTTATTCGCAACAAATGCTGGCGATACTGGTTAGACGCTCCTCGAGAGGAAAAGGTTGATCGGTATACTTTAAACAAGTACACCAAGGTTTTAGCCGAAGACCCAGAGTATCCTTTTGTTGCTGCTTTAAATTCAATGGCACGTCAAGCTGCTGCGGAACGTGCTTGGGCTGGCATCAGTCGATTCTAGGACAGCGGTACTGTCCTCGATAGAGACTGGAATGCTGCCATAAATATTTTGATCAAAGCTAAGGATAGCGTAGGGCATACGCGAATCTCCCAGGAATACTGGGTAAACGCTTCCGGACAGTTAGCCTAGGCATGTATTGATGAAAATCAATACTCGCTTGGCTTCTGGATGAGAGAAGAATCCCTCGTCTCAGGCGAGGGAGTGTCAATGATTAAACTAAATAAAAATTGGACAAAGACTTGTAAGCAGAGGAGAGCTTTGTCTGGGCTGGGTCAGAAGGAGCGTAAGAAACTGCGTTTTATGATTAACATGGGCGGAGTCGTTGATGAAGTTCTCGACCAAGACTTGCGCTTAAGGTACGATGTCGTTTAATTTAGGTTGTTTGCCGATAAGAACGCCTGTGGTTGCATGACTTCAGATTCTGACCAACGATTATCTATGTCAACGGTTGCTGAGAGCGACATGGCAGTGGATTGCCAGTCTCAAGTCCGCCTGAAACAGACCGAGGAAGGATTACAGCTTATCTTGCCCTCAGTGGAAGATATGTCAGATGCCAGTTGGTCTGATCTGTGGCAGCAGTTCAAGCATCGCTATCATGGAGGCGATCGCTTCTGGCAAGTGCCAGGTACGGTACATCTGATGGCAGGTGATCAACTCTTGGATGGGCTGAAGTTACAAGCGATCGCGGATGTATTGAACGACGTTGGATTGCGAATCTCGCGGGTGTACACCAGCCGCCGCCAAACCGCCGTTGCTGCGGCGACAGCCGGATATTGTGTCGAGCAACAATCGGCAACGTATTCTCTCCATCAAACCCCTGAACTCTCTCAGGAGTTAACTGAACCCCTATACTTACAAATGACCGTGCGATCGGGTGTAGAAATTCGCCATCCTGGTACTATTGTTATACTGGGAGACCTAAATCCGGGGGGTACAGTGATTGCAGCCGGAGACATCTTCATCTGGGGACGTCTACGCGGGGTAGCTCATGCGGGAGCCGATGGTAATCGTTCCTGTCGGATTATGGCTCTGAAAATGGAACCCACCCAACTCCGAATTGCGGATGCTGTGGCTAGGGCGCCGGAGACGCCACCGATTGAGTTTTACCCAGAAGTGGCGTATGTCACACCCCAAGGTATTCGTATTGCGAGAGCTGCTGATTTTGCTAAGACCCAGTTATTGTTAAATTCATGAGTCGTATTATAGTGATCACCTCTGGCAAAGGAGGGGTGGGTAAAACAACGGTTACGGCGAATTTAGGCGTGGCGATCGCTAAATTAGGTCGTCAGGTGGCACTCATTGACGCCGATTTTGGTCTAAGAAACTTAGATTTGCTCCTGGGGCTGGAAAATCGGGTGGTGTATACCGCCATTGAAGTATTCGCAGGGCAATGTCGCTTAGAACAGGCGTTGGTTAAAGACAAGCGCCAAGAGGGATTGGTACTGCTTCCGGCTGCCCAAAGCCGGAACAAGGAAGCGGTTAGCCCTGAGCAAATGAAAAAACTCATCGCTGTGCTATCCCAGAAGTATGAGTATATTTTGGTTGATAGTCCAGCCGGAATCGAAATGGGATTCCGGAATGCGATTATTGCGGCGTCGGAGGCGTTAATCGTGACGACGCCAGAAATTGCCGCCGTGCGAGATGCGGATCGCGTCGTGGGTTTACTGGAAGCTCAAGGCATTAAGCGCATCTTCCTGATTATTAACCGTCTCAAACCTGCCATGGTGCAAGCTGACCAAATGATGTCTGTTCAAGATGTCCAAGAAATTCTAGCCATTCCCTTAATTGGCGTGATTCCCGATGATGAGCGCGTGATTGTTTCCAGTAACCGGGGCGAACCTTTAGCCCTAGCGGAAAATCTCACGCTTCCCGGTATTGCTATTCACAATATTGCTCGGCGTTTGGAAGGTGATAAAGTTCCCTTCCTGGATTTGATGGCAGAACATGACACCTTGATTAATCGTATCCGTCGCATGTTCCGCAGTTGAAGTATTGAAATTTTGAGTGTTGAGTTTTCAATTAACCCAACTCATCACTCCCCACTCCTCCCTCACCACGGATGCAAAACCCCATGATTAGCGAACTTCTAGAACGACTTTTTCCCTGGACAAGTGCCAGAAACAGTCGAGCGGAAGTAAAACGCCGCCTACAACTAGTTATTGCCCACGATCGCGCCGATCTCAGTCCCCAGATGATTGAGTCAATGCGTTCCGAAATCCTAGAAGTAGTGTCTCGTTATGTGGAGATTGATCAAGAGGGTTTGGAGTTTACCCTAGAAAGTAACCAACGGGCAACAGCGTTAATTGCCAATCTCCCCATCCGCCGAGTTAAGGAAGAAGAACCTCCCTTACCGTCGGTTGACTAAAGAAAATCTCTTTTTGCCCTGGCGACTGGAAGTCACGGCTATACAAACAAAGTCCGCCTGCGCGGACTGAATTATGAAGGGGTAGTAAATCCAGGTTTGGCATAACTCACATTTTGCACCAGTCTCAATACGTCGATTTTAGGTAGTCGATTTTAGGTAGGGTGGGTAAGAGTTATCAACATTGAAACCCTTATATTATCGTTTGTTGCTCTTGCCCACCACACGGTAACTTGGGATGTATAGCACTACGCACACGTTAGGACATCAGTTTATCCCAATAGGCAACAGGCAACAGCAAAAATGTCCTAACCTGCCTTGGTACTGCTATATTATCAGTGCGGCAATATCTCAGCACAACCAAATTTGTCCTATTCATTCTTAGATACATTTTTCTGTACAATAAGATGAGCCACTTACCAAGTTTTGCGATGAAGAAGTCTAGGTACAATCTCAGTAGCAAATAGGGTAAGCAGACTATAGCGCCAATAAGTAACCCATCCTTGATTTCGCCAGTCCCCTAAAATCCATCTTGAACCGATAAAAAGGGTTAAGACTAAGGTTAAACCGATTCCGCCCAAGAGCAATCGCCTTTTCCAAGTGGAGGGTGGTGTAAACTTAGGTTGGGTGAGAAAAAACCCGGTAATGACCCCCAAAGAACGCGCTAGAGGTTCCCATACAGTTGCTAGAAAAAACGTCATGACAACAACCGCAACCCGAACGATAAACCTCGGTTTGACCGGAATAGACCAGACTGTACCTATCCCCGCAAAAAGAATACCTACAATCAATCCGGCGACTACATCCAGAGGAAAGTGAACCCCTAAGTAGAGGCGCGATAGGGCAATTAAGGGGAGTAGAATTAGACTCCACAGCCATAGCCAGAGGCGGCGATGGTGTAAGGATAAGTAAATCCAAAAGGTTGCTGAACCTTGGACATGTCCACTGGGAAACGACGCATTTTCACTCGTCGCGATCGCGTCAGCCGAGGCGATATCCGAATCTAACTCGAAGGGACGGGGCATGTCAAATAGTTCTTTGAGGATTGTATTACACCCATAACTAATCCCCAGGAGTAGTCCTAACTGGCGACCTGTCCACGGATCGATTAACCAGTAATATAGGGTGAGGAATGCGATGTAGGCATAGTCTGAACCGAGATTAGTAATCGCAAAGACTAAAGGCTGCAAGCGTTGTCCTAGCAGTTCCTGAATCCATTCAATGGTTGTCATCGCGCCTTTTTTGTAAAGTTATATCCAGATAAAAATATTAATTTATCCCTGAAATATTAGCTGCTTTACTTATATTATCTGCCCTATATTCTTGTATTATTGGCTTAATCCCAGATGTTATTTGATGAATCCATCCCGCATATTCGGTTCGCACCTGTTTAAAAAAAGCCGCTATCATCCAATCCTCGACACTATGAGCAGCATAGTCTTTTGAATAGGGCTCTCGGAAGAGTTCTATCAACCAGTGAGCATAACGAAGTTTCCGTTGATTTCCATCCAGAATAATTAATTGTCCTCCAGGTTTCAGCAAGCGAAAGCATTCTTGTACAATTAACTGAGAAATCTGGGGTGGCGTTTCGTGTAATACCATGGAGACTGTGACTAAATCAAACGAAGTATCATCAAAAGCCGCAGTTTCAGCTAAACCATGCTGCCATTTTATATCTAACCCTGCTTGCTGTGCTTTGTAGTCTGCCACAATCAGCATATACGGAGACAAATCCAATCCGATAACAACGGCTTCCGGAAACGCCTGCTTTAACATCAACGTTGTCGAACCTGTACCACAACCGAGATCGAGAGTTCGACTGGGCTGGTTCTCAATAGTCGTTATTAACTGTTCGCGAATCCGAGTTTCATTGGGTGGGGAAGCATAAGCCGTCACAGTATCATAAGTGATAGCTGCTATAGGATTAAGATAGCCGCCTTCAATACCATGAAAGTCGGGCTGGCTATAATAGTCGGGATAAATGAGATTGGTTTGTCGGAAACGTTCACTCTGCTTTTGCCAATCAATGGTTTCATAGAACTGGAGTTGATCCTGACCAATCAGGATGCTTATGATTGGCTTCAGTAAAAGCTCTCCTATTCGGTTATTACGGATAGACATGATAATCTTTTCCTCTCATAGCTTGTCTATAATCAAAAACAACCACTGGGCGAACCCTTGCACAAATTAACATAACCAACCTATTAATTTTATCGGTGGAATCCTGAATCGGGTATCTGGAATTAAAAACAAACCCTGTAGGGGCGACCCGCTGCACGAATCAATATAACCAACCGCTCAATTTTATTGGGTCGCCCTGAATTATGCATGGGCAATTAAAGGTAGACACCGCCGAAAAACGCATAAATAAATAATACAACCACCCTAATTTATCGCACAAATACTGGATCAGGTATCAGAAATTCAAGACAAACACCGTAGGGGCGACCCGCTGCACCAATGAACACCACCAACCTTTTAATTTTACCGGGTCGCCCTGCATCGGGTATCGTAAATTAAAGGTAAACACCGCCTACATTAGACGGGGGCGAGTCGAGACAAGTTAATTCTGACACCGTTACATTTGATCAGCGACCATGGGTGTCAACTTAAGCTACAACCCCCTCACCCCCAGCCCCTCTCCCACCAGGGGAGAGGGGAGCAAGAAAGACACAAAAGAAAGGGTATTCTTTTCACTGATAATCCTTACAATCCCTAACCTTGCGGCAGAACCAGGAAATCTTCAGGGAGTTTTATGGTAAGCTAATGAACATTCAAAACGCTTGACTCTGATTATGCAGTTAAAGTCTATCAAACAAAAAAAAACATTTTCAACGCCATAAAAGTTATATCCACCAGTCTGATCAGTGGGGCAATTGCACTAGAACTCTGGAATATTTATGCTTCATTCTGGGATCTGAGTGTCCCTACAATCCTGGAACCCGTTTTTTGGCTGGGGCGTTTTGCCGTTACCATTCATTTAGTTGAGGGGATTATCGCAGGGGCTTATGCGCCTTCTAGACAAAAGACACCCATCGTCTATGGGACTTATACGTTCTTTGTGGGGACAGTGGGTTTGTTAGAATTACTTGATCAGGAAGATGAGTAGATGTGGCGAAACTTCCCATCCGTGTTATCAGTCTGATTGACCTGATACTCTCTCGCACTCGAAAGTTTTTTAACAAAACTCTATGAACCTTATTTATTCTATACCTATAACCTTATGCCTAACCAGTACCTTTGGCATCGTTGTCCCTATCGCCTTGTCTCAAGTTCCGGCTAAGATACCGACACGAGTGATTAGCCAAACTCTCGCCAATAATCAAGAAGAACGTTCTGTGGGCGGGTTATACGTTCAATCGGAAGAGGGACAACAGCAAGTCTTCCCTCTCAAGCATACCGAGGTGAATGCCCAAGTTACGGGGAATGTCTCTCAGGTTGAAGTAACCCAGACCTTTGAAAACCCCTTTGCGGAACCCTTAGAAGCCGTCTATGTCTTCCCCTTGCCTGATGAGGCGGCGGTGTATGATATGGAGATTAGAATCGGCGATCGCACGATTAAAGGGGAGATTAAAAAACGTGAGGAAGCCCAAGCCATTTACGAACAGGCGCGTCAGGAAGGACGAACGGCGGGACTATTGGAACAAGAACGGGCAAATATCTTTACCCAGTCTCTGGCGAATATCAAACCCGGAGAACAGATTGATGTCACGATTCGCTACACCGATAGCCTAAAATTTCAGGGCGGTGACTATGAATTTGTGTTTCCCATGGTTGTTGGACCCCGCTATATTCCCGGTAATCCCATTGGTAATAGTGGAAATACGAATCAAGTCCCCGACGCCTCCCGAATTACCCCCCCAGTTCTCAAACCGGGAACTCGTTCAGGACATGATATTAATCTAACCGTAGAGATTAATGCTGGCGTCCCGATTCAGGAGGTGCGTTCCCCTTCCCATCAGATTCGTACCCAACGCCGAGGTGAAACGGTACAGGTACAGTTAGGCGGGGAAGACACAATTCCCAACAAAGACCTAATTTTACGCTATCAAGTCGCAGGCGATCGCACGCAAGCCACTATCCTTTCCCAAGCCGATGAACGGGGTGGACATTTTGCCCTTTACCTAATCCCCGCCCTAGACTATCGCCCTAATCAGATAGTACCTAAGGATGTTGTCTTTCTCATGGATACATCGGGTTCCCAACGGGGTGAACCGTTGCTGAAATCACAGGAATTGATGCGCCGCTTTATTAATGGGTTGAATCCTGACGATACGTTTACAATTATCGATTTTGCCAATACGACGACTCAGCTTTCGCCGCAACCTTTAGCCAATACCGCCCAAAATCGCACTCAGGCACTGAATTATATTAATGGATTGCAGGCAGATGGTGGTACAGAATTAATGAATGGGATGCGGGCGGTGTTGAACTTCCCCCCGGCTGCACCCAATCGCCTGCGAAGTGTGGTTTTACTCACTGATGGCTATATTGGCAATGAGTCGGAGGTGATTGCTGAGGTACAACGACAACTCAAACCCGGTAATCGTCTCTATAGTTTCGGTGTCGGGAGTTCAGTGAATCGCTTCTTGCTGAACCGTTTAGCTGAGGTGGGGCGGGGTACAGCCAAAATTATTCGTCAGGATGAACCCACGCAAGAGGTGGCGGAAACCTTCGTCCGCCAAATTAATAATCCAGTATTAACCGATATTCAGGTCAGTTGGCAAGGAGAGGGGACATCGGCGCAAATCTACCCCCTAGCTGCGCCGGATTTATTTGCCAATCAACCTTTGGTTTTGTTTGGACGGAAATCAGACCGTCGCAATGGCACGATTAAGATTACCGGAATGGCGGCGGGGGGTCAACGATATGAACAAACCCTATCGGTGAATTTTGATCAAAGTACCGATAATCCGGCGATTGCTCAATTATGGGGACGCGCCCGGATCAAAGACTTGATGAATCAAATGTTTGGCGGTGAAACGAAGTCGGGTGTAGAGGCGGTAACGCAGACGGCGTTAGGCTATCGCTTATTATCGCAATATACGGCATTTGTGGCGGTGAGTGAAGAAGTCCGAGTGGAACCCGATGGAACGCGGCGACGGGTACAAGTTCCAGTTGAGTTACCAGAAGGGGTGAGTTATGAAGGAATTTTTGGTGATACGGCGGATAATACAACATATACTCGGAACGTACCCAATAGTTATACACCATCGAGAACGGCGGGTAGTGGAACTCGTGGAGCTCCTGGAAATATTAGATTTCGATCGAGGAGGACAGTAGGTTCTTCGCAACGTTCGGCTGCGCCTCCACCAACTCCCCAACCCCAATCACAAGAGGCTGATACCTTAAGCCAAGGTTCAACTCCACTTCAGGTGGTGAAGATTGAAGGGTTAGAACCGGAACAAGAAGAGAATGCGATCGCGTCTTTGACTCAACATTTACAATCCCTGAATCTCCCAGAGGGTTTCACAGGAGAAATTATCTTCGAGTTGCAGATTCGCGATGGTGCGGTTCAACGAGTAATCCTCGACGATATTGAGTCTACTCTACAGGATACCACCATTGTCGATCCCATTCGGCGATCGCTCTCAGGCTGGTTTACTTCCGAATCCGTTACTGGAACAATTCGAGTTACCTTGCGAATGCCCTAGATCTGAGGGTGTGACGAGGAAACTGTAGGGGCGCAAAGACTTGCGCCCGATTCAATGGTAAAAACTATTCCACAATTTTAGTACGGGCTTGGTAACCAAGCCCCTACAGCAGAAACATCTTTTCACCTAATGACTCAACGCCGTTTCCGATATCTGCGTTGTTGTCGGTGTCGGGCTATTTCCTTGCGTTTGTGCTTTTCCAAGGGAGTTTCAAAAAAGCGGTTCTTCTTCATGTCTGAGAAAATCCCAGCGCGAGATACTTTGCGCTTAAATCGTCGCAATCCAGATTCAATTCCTTCATTTTCTCCAATAATAACTTGAGCCATGCTTACCTCCTTTGAAGCTCAACACAAAAAGGGCAGACATTTACCTGCCCTCAACGTTCAAAAGCCATAACTAGTTATTTCCTTATTAATAAAAAATAAGGAAATCAGCTTTTGAAACTCCCACCGCTAAACACTGAACGTGATCGCGGTAAACAAGTTTTCTCACAAGGCGCGATTTATGTCACCGCCCTCATGCCGTGTAGCGATATCAGTATGACACGCACAAGGAAAAACCTACTATCGATCCCCACCGTACAGGCGGGTGGGGAAGTGGAGCAAGTTTATTTAGAAAGAACCACGGTTATAGCCACCGCGATTGCCATTGCTGCGTTCCCGTGGTCTTGCTTTATTAACCTTCATTGAGCGCCCCATCCATTCAGCACCATCAAGGGTTTCAATGGCATTGGTTTCGTTCGACTCAGACTCCATTTCCACAAAGGCGAACCCTCGGGGACGTCCGGTTTCACGATCTTTAGGCACACTCACTCGAGTGACGGTACCGTACTCGGCAAAAACTTCCGTCAAATCCTCTTGAGTAACGTCGTAGGACAAATTACCAACGTAAATAGACATAGGACACTTCCTTTTTACTGAACCTGTAGCGTGTTAAATCGGAGAAGTGCCTGCGGACAAAATCGAAATCGAAAAAATCGAAACAAGCTTACTCTACCGAAAATCAACCATACACACTCTAGCACCGATGCCGGGAGTTTGGCAAGATATGATCAGGTTCAAATTTTAGTTCAGCATTTTGCCCATGATCTAAGGCGGGACATTTTAGTTAGGAAAGGAAACAGGGAGCCAATTTGTTCCAGGTTGGGTTGGTTGCCGTAGAACTTATCGGATATGACAGAGCGAGAGTTCATCGTTATTGACACGGAGGGGAAAAGCGCTCTCAGCGAAATTGCCGTCATCGACAGTCAGGGGAAGCTCATCTATGAAGCCTTCACTGAAGATCATCAAAATAATACAGCCATTCGCCTCAAGTGCAAGAGTTTGCGCGACATCGTGAGCGAATTTGCGGCGCTGGCTCAGGGCAAAACACTTGTCTGCCACTATGCTGCCCACGACAGCCAGGTGCTGCACAACAGCTTTGTTCAAGCCAGAGTCAGGTTGCCCTCGTTTTCCTTCGAGTGTAGTTGCCAACTGGCACGACGATGTTTTCCCAATCTGCCTGGATACTCACTCGGATATCTGAGCAAGCATTTCCGACTCAGAGTTGAAAACAGGCTATTCGACGCCAACTGCGCTCATACGGCACGCTACGATGCCGAGTTTACTTATCATCTCTACCGAAAACTCAAAGAACATCTGGCTATGTACGAACGCCTCCGGAACACCTACAACCCTTTTAGTAGTAGCCGCGTAGACACACCATTCCAAGATCACATTGACCTGCAAGCGGTTTATCATAGCGAATACGAAATCCTCAAGTCCATCATCAACGACATCAAATGCGATCCTAACCAGCAAAGCAAAGGTGCGGTTGTCATTGGCGAAGCCGGAGCGGGTAAAACCCACCTAATGATGAGACTCGCCCAAGAACGGCTGAAAACCAATCGCCTGCTATTTATCCGCCAGCCCAATAATGCCAACGCCGTTCTATATCATACCTATGCTCGCATTCTTGAATCCTTTGCTGAAGGCATTCCCGACACTCCCCACACCCAGTTAGATCAACTGCTTGCCAACAGCTTTGTTAAAATCCTCAAATCCATCGAAACAGTTACCACCACACAGAAGGGGATGCAAATCCTCTCCGCATTGGAACAAGACAGCCTCAGTCTTTACAGCCGGATTGGTTCAGAGGGAACAAAACGAAACCGCGATTGGTGGCAGTACATTGAACGTCACATCATGGACTGGTGGACGAATCGTTACACGGCGGCTGGATATTCTGCGGCAATACTCCAAGGGATTCTCAAGTTTTGTCGCTACACGGATCGGCGCAAAAAAGATATGGTGCGGCGATGGCTAGCCGTCAGTGAAATTCCCGACGAACAGGCAAAAGACATCGGATTGGAAAACTGGCAAGAGGACATAAGTAAAGAGGAATTCTCCCTGGAAGCGATCGCCACTTTTGGCAAGCTCTCCACTCTCGATGAACCATTGATTATTATTTTCGATCAACTCGAAGGACTCAGTGATAAGCCTACCCTGCTCAAAAACTTTGGCAGTGCTGTTAAAGAAATTTTAACCCACATTCCCAACAGTCTGATTATTCTCAACCTTTTTCCCGATCGCTGGGAGCAATTTCAGCAATTCTTTGATGGTTCCGTTGTTGATCGTGTATCCCAGTACAAAGTACACCTGAATCGACCTAACAATGACAAGCTGCGTGATATCCTCAGTCTCAAAGTTCAATCCGTTGACCTTGACCTAAACCAGCTATTTGAGCGTAGTGAACTCGACGACATTCTTAGCCAAAACTCGATCCGTGCGGTTCTCAACCGTGCGGCTGCTTATTACCGCTACAAAGCTCAAAACATTCCTTTACCGTCTGCGCCTCTGGCTTGCTCAAAGCCGACGTCCTCCACGAGTCTCGAAACCCGACTGCACCGACTAGAGAACGAGGTTAACCAACTCAAGCAAGCGATCGCAGGTATCACCACACCATTACAACCCCTCAGCGCCTTTCCTCAAGAGGCGATCGCTACCTCCGATGTCTCTACCGAACACCCTACTGTTGCTCAAGTGGAGAGAGAGACGGACGAAATCGTTGCGGATTACCTCCTCCAAAAGCAAAGAGAACTCGAACAAGACTACGATGCCCGTCCCCAGATTATCAGCGATAGCGACGACTGGGGAAAACTTAACGAAATTGTCGCCGCCTTTGGGCTACTCCAGTCCATCGACATTGATCAACTGCGACTGGGAAAAAAAGTCCTTCCCGAACACTTACAGCTTAAAATTGGCGATCGCACGTTTGTCATTGGCTTTCTCAACCTCAGTAGCTCTTCCTTTTTTCACCGCATCGCCAACTTCAATCAGCTTGTTCTCAGCCATCCTCAAACCCAGTTTCGCCTCATCCGCGATGCTAGAGAACCCCAGATTACGGGCAAAAAAAGCAAAGAGGAAATTGGCAAGCTTAGCCACAGTCCAAACGGACTATTTGCCATCATGGACAAAACCGATCGGATTAACTTTGAGCTTGCCTATAACCTAATTGTCGATATTCACAACCGCGATGTAGATGCAGACATGGTAACAGCCTTGCACGTTCTTTCTGAACAGCTAAATACCTATTGGTTGAGTCATATTATGTCCGGGTGAATACTTACCAGACTTAGGATCATTTACCTTCCTGTTGGGCGACTTGCTGCTTCACCTGACTTACACTATCTGGATTCAGGGAAATTGAATCAATTCCCGCTTCCACTAAAAACGCAGCAAAATCCGGATGATCACTGGGGGCTTGTCCACAAATCCCCACCTTGCGATCGCACTGATGCGCGGTTTGAATCAGTCGCCGAATTGTTTTCTTAAGCGCCAGATTACGTTCGTCAAATAGATGGGACAGATCCCCAGAATCCCGATCTACCCCCAACACTAGCTGGGTGAGGTCATTACTGCCAATGGAGAAGCCATCAAAGCGTTCAGAGAACTCCTCAGCTAACTCCACATTAGAGGGAATTTCGCACATTACATAGACTTCTAACCCATTTTCCCCCCGCTTGAGTCCATTTTCAGCTAAGACGTGGAGAACCTTATCCGCCTCCTCCAGAGTGCGACAGAAGGGAATCATGATAATTACATTATTGAAGCCAATGTCTTCGCGTACCCGTTTCAGGGCGCGACATTCCAAAGCAAACCCTTCCCGGTAGCGATCGCTATAATACCGAGATGCACCCCGGAACCCTAACATCGGGTTGGCTTCCTCTGGCTCAAATTGTTGACCGCCAATCAAGTCCGCATATTCATTGGTCTTAAAATCACTCATCCGCACAATCACCGGATTCGGATATTGGGCGGCGGCAATTTTGGCAATTCCCCGGGCTAAATTATCGACAAAATACTCGGTCTTATCCTCATACCCCTGAGTCAATTGGTGAATCTGCTGGCGTGACTCTTTATCTTCTAACTCATCCAAATGAATCAACGCCATGGGATGAATTTTAATCACATTATTGATAATAAACTCCATCCGTGCCAAACCAATCCCTTCACAGGGCAATCGCCACCAGCGAAATGCTGCATCGGGACTGGCAATATTCATCATAATTTGGGTTTTGGTTTTGGGGATTTCGTCCAGGTTGAGTTCGGATTCCTCATACTCCAACATCCCCTGATAAATCACGCCGCGATCGCCTTCGGCACAGGAAATGGTAATATCCTGACCATCGTCTAACGTGCTAGTTGCCTCACCTGTTCCCACAATAGCGGGAATGCCTAACTCCCGACTGACAATGGCGGCGTGACAGGTGCGTCCCCCGTGATCGGTAACAATCCCGGCGGCTTTTTTCATAATTGGCACCCAATCGGGGTCAGTCATTCCGGTCACTAGGATGGAATTTTCTTCAAATTGGTCAATCTCTTCGGCGCTTTTAATTCGGCACACCTTACCCGCCGCGATCGCATCCCCAATACTCAGTCCAGAAATGATTTCTTTGCCCGTTTCCTTAAGGCTATAGGTTTTTAATGATCCGGCTTCTTTTTGGGATTGAACCGTTTCCGGACGCGCTTGCACGATAAACAAGTCGCCTGTATCCCCATCCTTTGCCCATTCCATATCCATGGGTTTTTGGTAATGGGATTCAATGGCACTTGCCCATTGACCTAGTTGTAAAATTTCCTCATCCTTTAAGACAAAGGAATTCCGCTCTTGGGAGGATGTGTCTATATTTTGCGTCGTCTCGCTTCCCCCTTTAGCGTAGATCATTTTCTTCTCTTTCGCGCCCTGTTTTTTCTCAATAATCGGCTGGAGATTGGCATCCTCTAATAAAGGTTTAAACACCCGATATTCATCCGGCGTGACTGAACCCTGTACCACATTTTCACCCAATCCCCACGCCGCATTAATCACGACGACATCGGGAAAGCCTGTCTCAGTATCCAGGGAAAACATCACCCCAGCACTGGCTTTATCTGATCGCACCATCTTCTGCACCCCTACCGAAAGCGCCACCTTCAGATGGTCAAAGCCTTGCGCCTGTCGATAACTAATCGCGCGATCGGTAAATAATGAAGCATAACATTTACGACAGGCTTCGAGTAATTCCTCATAGCCAGTAACATTGAGAAACGTTTCCTGTTGACCTGCAAAACTGGCTTCCGGTAAATCCTCAGCCGTCGCGCTACTTCTGGCTGCGATATCTACATCTTGGGTATTATAGCGTTGACTAAGTTGGTCGTAAGCCTCGCGAATTTCACCGGCAATGTCTTCGGGAAATTCGGCAGAACGAAATAGTTTACGGATAGCTTTTCCGACTTGTTCTAAGGGGGTTTTCTCACGTTCGAGTTCCGATAAATGCGACTTAATTTTTTCATTGAGCTGATTAGCGTCAAGGAATTTACGGTAAGCCTCAGCCGTAGTCGCAAAGCCATCCGGAACCCGGACACCTTCATCTTTTAGGCTGCGAATCATTTCACCTAATGAAGCATTCTTCCCACCAACCATTGACACATCATCAGAGGTGAGATTTTCAAACCAACGAATGTACTGATTATTATTGCTTGTCATAATTACTGTTAACAGAAATAAAATAGAACTATCTATGCATGAAACAGTCTCGAAACTGGCAGAAGTCGGGGCGGGTTTAGTCGCTTATGGGTGCAATCGAAAAGATAGGGGTAAAACCCGCCCCTACAAGACTAAACCCAACCCAATCAATTGCTGAAATTAGCTAGCTGTTTGTTTTGATTCCTTGATCATACGAACCGCTTCTTTAATCATCTGGGACGCATATCCCCATTCATTGTCATACCAACTCATGACTTTAACCAAGTCACCATCAACGACTTGAGTCATGGTTAAATCGACAATTGAAGCATGAGGATCTTGCACAATATCCGATGAAACAATTGGGTCTTCGGAAACCGCTAAAATGTCTTGATAGCGTTCGCTTCCGGCTTCTTCTTTGAAGATACTGTTAATTTCGTCAACGCTAGTTGATTTGTCGGTGACGAAAATAATATCAGAAATGGAACCCACAGGGATTGGCGCCCGTACTGCTACCCCATCAAACTTGTTTTGATATTGGGGAAGGACTTGGGTTGTGGCGACAGCAGCCCCTGTCGTGGTGGGAACTAAATTAGCCGCTGCTGTTCTCCCCCGCCGGAATTTCTTACTCGGTCCATCCACAATCGCTTGGGTAGATGTATAAGCATGAATGGTTGTCATCATGGCTTTTTTAATCCCGATTCGGCGTCCCATGACTTCAACAACGGGAGTAATGCAATTCGTGGTGCAGCTAGCACAGGAAACAATCTGCTCTGATTCATCCGGTTGGTTGACACCATGTACAATCGTTGTGACTCCCTCACTTTTAGCCGGTGCAGAAAGAATCACCCGCTTGGCTCCCGCCTGGATATGTTTTTCTAAATCGGGTTTTTTCGTAAAGATCCCCGTACATTCAAAGACAAGATCGACGCCTAAGTCACGCCAAGGGAGTTGCGCTGGATCTTTTTCACTTAAGATTTGGTAGGACTTACCATCGATAACTAGACTATCCTTGGTACTGTCTACATTTTTATTGTATTTGCCGTACACAGTATCATATTTGAGCAGATAGGCAAGATTATCGGGAGGAACTAAATCGTTAATCGCAACCAGTTCTAAATCGGGATTGTCAAGGGCAATCTTTAAAACAGCTCGACCAATTCTCCCGAACCCATTAATTGCTATCTTGGTCATGATTAAATCTCCTGTAATTTTTGGTTATGAAGAGAATACGTTTACCTGGCGCACTAAGGATGTTTACTATGAAGCTGGTCAAATGGAAATAGCTACGGCTATAAAGAGCAGGTCACTAGACCAGCGCGGCGGAAGTAACTCTCCAGTTAAAAAAGGGGCTCCCGTCTTATTGTATAAGCCTTCTCCCCTTGGAGCCTCCTGCCTCCTGCCTTCTTGTACTAGCTATCACTCGTCTCCTACAGGTTGACCGTCTTGTATGCTGACCAGCACCAGCAACCTGTCACCCTTAACTGTAGATATGCAAAAAGCGGCTTATCGTCTGTCTGTGGGAAGAAATGATCAAGCGATATCCCTCAGACTTTTACTAGATGACATTGTGCTAAGAATTCCACAGCGCTTTCTAGCCAGAGTCATTGGCGGCTTTCTCACTCCCTATCTTCCGAGATGAAGACGGAAGTGATAGTCTAGATAGTGGCTACAATCTCACTTTCTGACCCTGGCGATCTCTCACGCTTGGGTTTTCCTGAGTCAGTTGATAGTTTTCCTGGCTTGGTTTGGGTCTGCTTGTCCCATCTTCCACCATCACCATCCATATTTATAATTCTTAACTCTGTTAACAAAATTTATCTTCAGGTATAGCAATCGCTATAGCGGTTAGGACGCATCTTATGGTAGAGACGTTGCATGCAACGTCTCTACAACTTAGAAGCGCAGGTTTAGTGGTAAATTGTGAGAATTTTAGTTACAATAATTTACATAAATGTAAATCTATTGGTCATGAGACAATTTAAGTAACTAAATGTATATAACAAGGTTCTGGCAACAGCTCAAGCTGTGGTTTTCCAAAAAAATCTGTGACCTTAATCACAAGTAAACGTTTTAAAAGTCACAATTTATTTCCCTGTTTATCACCAAATTCGGTGAGAATAATCACTATTTTTCATGGATTAAATTACAGGATTTTTCCGAAAACTGAGAGATGATTTAACTGTAATTTGGTTTATGATTTAGATTGACTTGAGAGCAAGCGGGGAACCAATCATGAGAGTATTTGCTAATTATACAATCAGCGAAGGAGATATAGAACTTCTATTAAAAGATACAGAGAACGATAGGAATGCCTCCTTCGAGGAATGGGATACCGATGTTTTATCCCATGACTGGGATGCTGATGCTTTTATCGAGGACTGGGATGCTGATTACCCTGTAAAAGATAACAACAGGGAGATCTGGTTTAATGACTGGAAGGAGTTCGAGACAAACTTAGACGACTTGCTCATTCACTGTCGCGAATGGGAAATATAAGCTATAGCAAAAGGCAGAAAGTCGGATACAATTGAGCGTGAGAAAAAGGGAACAGCGAACAGGGAAGAGGGAGTGGGGAACCGGATTAAGCGCCCCTTACCCGCCCTGACAAGCTGCTAAATAGAGCTTGCTGCACAAACCCGAAACCCTTAGATCAGCGAAACCTCTGATCAATCCGGGCTAGAGTTGAGTTCCAACCTGATAAGTTTCTCCTTGTACGCTAACTAAATCGCCTGCAACTAATTTACGTCCGCGTCGAGTTTCGATGATGCCATTAACAGTAACATCACCGTCTTGAATCATCAGTTTGGCTTCGCCACCTGTGGACGCGATACCTACCCACTTGAGGAACTGATCTAACTTAATGGTTTGGATGGGGCTGGTCATGCCAAAATAGACAAATCGCTGATCTGGAGTCAGATTAGGTAGTTGCAGATTTATCAGTTTTCGCCTCAGATTCTGATTCAACCTGATCGGACTTGACAAAGTTGAGCGAGGCAGAATTTAGACAGTAACGCTGACCCGTTGGTGCCGGTCCATCATTAAAGACATGACCTAAGTGAGCATCACAAGCCGCACAGAGAATCTCAGTGCGACGCATCCACAGACTATTATCGGCTTCGTATTTGATGTTTTCTTCATCAATCGGCGCCCAAAAACTGGGCCAACCCGTGCCAGAATCATATTTGGTTTTGGAGGTGAACAAGTCATTGCCACAGCAGACACATTTATAGACACCCGGCTGCTTATTGTCGTGATACTCTCCGGTAAAGGCGCGTTCTGTTCCCTTCTGTCGGGTCACTTTGTATTGTTCCGGGGTAAGCTTTTGTCTCCACTCGGCGTCACTCTTTTGTACTTTCTGAATCATGGTTTCAGCTTCCTTAACTAGGCGAACATCAGGTTCTATTAGGATATTAGGGGTAGGCTGTAGAGGGAGAATGGGGATTTTACCCTCTTGGCAATCCTACCCAATTTAATCCTATCGTTCCTTTCCCACCATCTCCATCGTCCTTACCACCAAATACAGCGAAAAGGGAGATGGTGGTGTGGAAAAGCGTTGAGCGGACAGAGGATGTGGCTAGTGCAGCGCGGCTTCAAATACTAACCAGTTAACAAGCTGCTTAAAAGCAGCTACATTATGTTCCTTATAGCCTTCTGCCATGGAGCCTTCGGACTTCTGCCTTCTTGTACTAGGATGGCAAGTTATTGCTCGCATAAGCATCCATCTTGTAAGCTGGCGTGCGATCGCTGTAATTGGTCTCAGTCCCGGTAATCGACTGGGCTAGCTGTTCAAAGGACTCAGAACGCCAGTTGCGATCGTGGATGGGCTTTCTCTGTTCGCCTCTAAAGTAAGCCTGAGTGCCGATGACAGCAACAGCGACCCAACCCACGACAAACAATGAAACTAAGATAACCATTGGGCTAATCATAATCGTTCTCCTTGGTTTAGCAACTTTGTAAATTTATGTTACTCATAATGTAACGAATCATTACAAAATGCATCTGTGACTTGACTCTGGTGTAGGTGTGATGATAATCACTATCCCCGACCCATTGATTGATCGCTGTGAATGAATTAACAACCGAGGTTTTAGTTGTCGGTGGTGGTACAGGTGGCACAAGTGCAGCCATCCAAGCCGCACGTCGAGGTGTCAACACAATTTTAGTCAGCGAGTTTTCCTGGCTAGGGGGAATGCTAACAACAGCAGGGGTCTGTGCGCCCGATGGCAATGAATTAGCCGCGTGGCAAACGGGGTTATGGGGCGCATTTTTGCGAGAACTCAAACAGCGACAGCCCGGAGGACTTGATCATGGCTGGGTGAGTTTGTTTACCTACCACCCTAGAATTGGCGCTCAAGTTTTTGCCGATTGGGTGCAAGCATTACCCAACCTCAAGTGGATTTCTGGACAAACGCCGTTAGCGGTATTAACAGCAGGGGATTGTGTCACCGGGGTGCGATTTGCTGATGTTGTAATTCACGCTAAAGTCATCCTAGACGCCACGGAATTAGCAGATGTACTGGAATTAGCCGAGATTCCCTATCGCTGGGGGTGGGAAATGCGATCGCGCTTTGGTGAACCGAGTGCGCCTGTTGCTGACAATGATTTGACTCAACGCTATCCGGTTCAAGCACCAACCTGGGTGGTCATCCTCAACGATTTTGGCAGCGATACAGCGCCAGAAATTCCGCCCCCGCCTGAATACAAGCCAGAACAGTTTTTTGGGGCGTGGGAGGGTTATGGGGTGGAATCCTTTCTCAATTACGGACGCTTACCTGGGGGACTCTTGATGCTGAATTGGCCCCAACGTGGCAATGATTATGGTGAGGGAGTTGGGCGCTTAGTGGAATCGGATGCATCCCGACAGCAGTTTCTCCAAGAAGCCCGTTGGCATAGTCAAGGCTTTGCCTGTTTTATTCAATCTCAACTAGGACAGCGTTATGGTTTAGCCAATGATATGTTTCCAGAGGCGTCCCTTGGGGGTGGGGCTTACGCCCTACATCCTTATTATCGAGAAAGTCGGCGTCTGGTGGGGATGGTGACATTGCGGGAGCAAGATATTTTACCAATACTGGGGGGTCAAGTCGCACCGTTGCCCCTGGATGAGTCAGGCAATTTCACCGGAATTGCTGTGGGCAATTATGCCAATGACCATCATTATCCCGGTTTTACCTTTCCCTTAGCCCCAAAATCTATCCGTTGGGGAGGGCGTTGGACGGGAACGCCATTTACGATTCCTTATGGTTGCCTTTTGCCAGTGTCCATGGATGGTTTGTTGGTGTGTGATAAAAACATCTCAGTTTCTCATATTGCCAATGGTTCGACGCGGTTGCAACCTGTGGTGATGAATCTGGGTCAAGCCGCAGGAATGGCGGCGGCGTTGTCTGTGGAACTGGGCTGTCAACCGAGGGAGTTACCTGTCCGGCATATTCAAGAGGCGTTGTTGGGCGATGCTATTGCCCCGGCTGTCATGATTCCTATATTTAATAAATCCCTTGATGATCCCGATTGGCGGTACTGGCAACATTATTACTTGGATCATCCAGAGGATTATCCCAGTTCGGGGATGGTTGAGGAGATGAGGGAGATGAGGGAGCAGGGGGAGCAGGAGGAGCAGGGGGAGAATTTCCTCAATCACCAATCACTAATCACCAATCGCAAATCATATACCTTAATCTATTTCACTGGCATATTCCAACGTCGTGCTGACCAGGATTACATGATTATCCTGAGCGAACCTGAAAGTCTTATGGGTCAAAGTTGGATGTTGATTACGGTACAACCGGATGTTAATCAGCAACTCCAGCATTATCCTGATCAGCAACAGCTACAAGGGTGGGGACGTTTGAATCCGGCGGGAAACTGGTTGCTGGTGAACAGTTTGCAGTGATCAGGGATTAGTCTACTCCTGTTGCGCTAAAAAGGGCGGGTTTAGTTAGGTTAGGGGTTGTCTCCAAAATGTTATGGGTAAAACCCGCCCCTACAACCTTGCTCTTGCTCCCAGACATGCCATGGCACGGAAAGGAACATCGCTCCCCCACACACCCGACACCCGACACCCGACACCCGACACCCCATACCTCCCACCCAAAATCGGGAACAATTTGAAGATAAACAAGCTAGTCTACCATTAAACTTCACACAATCCACATTAACTCTGGCGGGAATTTTTCCTGAACCATGAGTAAAGAGTCCGTAACAGGGACTAGAAACCCTGACACGGACATCTGCTATGCGCTTTTACACTTCTGTTGCTTTAGTGAGCCTGCTTACGCTCTCATGTGCTGTCCATGCTCATGATAGTCGCGATCGCTCGGTCTCACTTTTTCAGTCTACTCCTGACCACTCGCTGTTGTCTTTAGTGAAAACTGGAGACGCCGGTCCTCAAGCTCCTGAGACCAATCGCGGTGGACAACGGCGTTTCTTCACCTCCCAAGACACCCTCGCGCCCCCAATTTGTCACCGGGGTAGTGGACGGCGCGAATTTACTTGGGCATAGGTAGTTAGTGCCATTTGATATAATATATACTTTCCTGGAAGAATTATCCCCCCTAGTTGTGACCCATCCAGGGGGTCTTCCAGTTAATGGTATCTCCTAGGTTGTTTATCTTCCGTCGTCTATAATCTAAGGAGAATTTAGACTTTAATATTAGGGTGCTTTAAATTAAGCGCATGTTTTGCTTTTAAGTTGGACTCGCTGGTTTAGGTGAAGCCGTGGGTTCGTCATTACCTTTTATTCTGTTGTACCCATGCGATGTGACCGCTCCCTAAAATGACTAATCATCTCGATCTGATCAAAAGCCTTAGCCCCAGCGCCATGGATCAGATTATGATATATCTGGCTTTCAGCGCAATGAGAACCAGTGGACACCGACATGGGGCATTTCTAGATGCGGCGGCGACTGCTGCTAAATGTGCGATTTACACGACCTATTTGGAACAGAGTGAAAATATCCGGATGACCGGACATTTACACCATATTGAGCCAAAGCGGGTCAAGGTTATTGTTGAAGAAGTTCGACAGGCATTAACGGAAGGAAAACTGCTGAAGATGTTGGGGTCTCAAGAACCTCGTTATTTGATTCAGTTTCCTTACGTGTGGATGGATCAGTATCCCTGGCAACCGGGGCGATCGCGGATTTCTGGCACTAGCCTGCACAGGGAAGAAAAACGCATTCTTGAGGAAAAGCTGCCGGATCATCTCCCCGATGCCCAGGTGGTGAGTTCCTTACAGTTCATGGAACTGATTGAGTTTCTGCACAGTCGTTCTCAGGAAGATTTACCCCCGGAACGGCGGGCATCGCTTTCGGAAGCCATGGCGGAACATATTAAGCGCCGTTTGCTTTATTCGGGCACCGTAACGCGCATTGATTGTCCTTGGGGTTTACCCTATTATGCTCTGACCAGTGCCTCGTATTCGCCCGTAGATGGCAAAGAACGTACCTACACGATGGTGGAGGATACGGCGCAGTACTTCCGGTTGATGAAAGAGTGGGCAGAACGTCAGGACGGTGTGATGCGGGTGTTGGAGGAATTGGATATTCCACCAGAAAATGTTGATCAAGCCATGGGAGAACTTGATGAGATTATTCGCGCTTGGGCGGATAAATATCATCGTGATGATGGTAAACCGATGGTTTTACAAATGGTCTTTGGTCGGCAAATAGAATAGTTATTTGTCATTGGTTATTGGTCATTGATTTGTCCTTGGTTATTTCTCCGAGGACTTTTTTTGCCTTTTCAGTCAACTCAGGCGAACTCGAAACACTAGCCGAGTGCGATACTATGCCAGATGACGATAAATAAGATCGCCGCGATCGCACCAATTAACGTATTGATGAAATTCACAACTTCGTTGGTCATCCATTCGACCTGAGATTGCCAAGTGGCACCAATCACACTTTCTAGGTTAGTGGCAATAAAGGCAGCTAATACACAAAAAAAGACACCTGTCAAGTCGATAAAGCCAACGCCCCAACCCAGAACCGCGATCGCCGCCGAAGCGACAGCCCCCGCCAGAGTTCCTTCTAAGCTAACGGCACCTTCGGTTCCGGGGGATACAGGTTGTAAGGTGGTGATTAAAAACGTGCGCTTACCGTAAGCTTTACCCACCTCACTGGCGGTAGTATCAGAAAGCTTAGTGGCAAAACTAGCGACGAACCCCAGTAGCAGAAAACTGCGATAGGGTTCATCCAAGAAAAGAACGCCCACCGCGCCAAGCGTACCTGTTAGGGCGGAACCCCATACATTTTCGGGTCCTCTAGCGCCCGAACGCTTTTCCGCGATCCCTGCGGCTTCTTTTTGTGCCATCCCGATACGGGTAACCGCAGAACCGACGAGGAAATAGACCATAACAATCAGATACCCTTGCCAGCCCAACGTCCCCCAGATTACAATTCCTAACGCCCAGGCGTGGAGAAGTCCAGCGCGGGTGAGGAGTTGCTTGGGGATCACCCAGGCGATCGCTAATAATACTGTATTTAAGAGGGCGGCAATAAGCCAAGGATTGAGAGAATTGAAGATTGCAAGCATTTAAGTGTTGAGTTTTGAGTGTAGAGACGTGCCATGGCGCGTCTGTAGGGGCGGGTTTAGGGACTTGGCACAAGCTATTGATGATAACATTTGTTCAAAACCCGCCCTGACCCCACCATGGCGTATCTTAAGGGTTAAGAGGACGTTGCCCGGTGTATCGTAGGCGACAGTTTCGGGTATGCGATCGATGAATAACTGTTTAGGGTGATTATAGGATTAGGCAAAACTTTAAGTAGTAGCGATGAATTCCATTCTCTTCCATTTGGCATTTCCCGTAAGCGATATTGAGCAAACCAAAGACTATTATGGCAGAGGACTCGGCTGTGACATTGGACGAGAAACCCGTCACGCGGTCATTTTAAACCTCTATGGGCATCAACTGGTAGCCCATCTCACCCATGAACCCTTAACACCCCAACGGGGAATTTATCCGCGTCACTTTGGCTTGATTTTCACCGCTGAAGCTGACTGGCAAGCTTTATGCGATCGCGCCCAACAGCAGCAGCTTCAATTCTATCAGCAACCGAAGCGACGTTTTCCCGGTGAGGTGACGGAACATCGTACCTTTTTCTTACAAGACCCCTTTTATAACTTAATGGAATTTAAATTTTATGTTCATCCAGAGGCAATTTTCGGCAGTCATGATTTAGCGGCGATCGGCGATCGGTGATTTGTCCTTTGTTAGGGAAAAGGTAAATCATAATATCCTGTTTTTCTATCTTCTACCCTTTACTTGATAAAACCTTCTCTCTAATACGTTAAATCCCTCTGCGAACCTCTGCGGAAACCTCTGCGTACTCTGCGTTAAAAAAATAAAGCCAAGGTTCCCTGACTACAAACTCCGAACAAGTTCCGATAAAGCAGAGGCTACAGCTTGCATACTGTGGGGATTAATCACCATACAAGCATGGGCAAAAACCGGAATATTTACATCGTTTCCTACGGGCATTCGTGAACTATTCCCCGGAATAATTATAAAATCCCACCGTGTCCAAATAGATGTAAAATTAAGGCGTTCTAACATCCAAACATCTCGGTTTAAATCCTCTAGCAACGGACTTCCGGGACGCATTTGCACACAGGCGCGACGGTTCAATAAGTAGGCTAACCAGGTGCCATGATGAGGGGCAGAAATAGTAATGTAACGCTGCACTCGGTCAATTCCCCCTAATCGCTGCACATAATAGCGAGTGACGAGTCCTCCCATACTCAACCCGACTAAATCAATGGGTTGATTTGGGGCAAATGTTTGGTTAACAAAATCAGCTAATTGGGTTGCCATTTGGTCTAACCCCAATGTGGCGTTATTGGGTTTTAGGTCAAGAGTATACACTGAAAATCCCTGTTTTTTGAGATAAGGAGAAAGTTTACGGAAAACAGATGAAGTGCGGAAAATACCGTGAACAAGAATAACTGGATTGGTCATTTGTTTGTGTTTGTAGTTTGTAGTAAGGGAACCTTAGCCTGATCAAAGTGCAGCAACCTAACCACCTACTTTTGCCGTCAGCGTTTTAGCACTGATGGCACGCTTCATGCCTACTATGAACCTGTTTCCTTATCTTAAAATTGATTTGTACCAGTCGAGTCCATACCTAAATTATGACAACAGCCGTTCAAGTTGCGATCGCGGGGGAAGCTGCTGAACCCGCTGTGTCTGAGTTGATGGCGATGCCGGGATTGTCGGTCTATGCATTAGTCACATCTTTCTTAACAATCCACAAGTCTTATGGTGTCTGGGTTGGGGAGCAATGCTTAATATAGCTTAAAAAATAAATATGGCTGTATCCAACCATCGGGCTTGGGGCGTTGTTTTTTGTGCAAAGGGTTCACAGTGATCGGGAGATTCTGGTAGAAGTTTGTCACTCACCACACTCAATCTTGGTATCGTAGAGCTGCTTGCTGCTTTGATCATACTGTTTTTCCAGTCAGAGTGCGATCGCGTGCCAGAGTGTGAGCGCAGCCAAACAGTTCCCACTCACGTACTAGAACACCAGTCCACTAAGGGAGGTACTTCAATGAAAGCTTGGGCAGTAGAGGAATTGCAATATGCACAATTAGGGGACGTGCGCCGTAAAAAACGACTAATTCGCATAGTCAGTGATTTAGCAGCACAACCGAATGCCAGTGTACCGCAAGCTTCGGGAGATTTAGCCGCCACCCAAGCGGCCTACGAGTTTTGGAAATCTCCCTATATCAAACCCGAAGCGATCACCAATGCTCACCAAAGCAGCACAGTCGAACGAGTCAAAAAAGAGTCTGTTGTCATTGCGATTCAGGATACCACCGAACTGAATTTCACCCATCATCCAGCAACCCAAGGCATGGGTTACTTGGATAATGCCAAATCTTATGGATTAAAAGTTCACTCAGTATTCTGTACGACTGGTAATGGCGTGCCTCTGGGTGTATTACATCAACAAGTCTGGGCTAGAGATGTGGCACTTTTGGGTAAGAAACACCAACGACACAAAAAGCCGATCACTGACAAAGAGAGCCAGCGTTGGTTAACTGCCGATTATGCTACTCAGACTGTGATTCCACCAGAAACTACCGTCGTCACTGTGGCAGATCGAGAAGCCGACATCTACGAGTTGTTCATGCAGCCACGCCGCCCCAAGAGTGAGTTTCTCATTCGTGCTCAGCATAACCGCAAAAGTCAAACCAACTCAAGATCACCAACATATTGAGCGTCTTCAGCAAGCCATTCGTCAAGTTCACCCTTGTGGTCAGCTCACCCTAGAACTTAGACGCCATCCAGAACGCCTTGCCCGTCCAGCTCACCTGACCCTACGTGCTACCACCCTCGAGTTACAACCTCCAGCTACTCATCCACAGCGACATCACCTGCAACCAATTCGTGTGCAGGTAATTTTGGCACAAGAAGAAAACCCTCCCTCTGGTGTGTCACCGATCAGTTGGTTACTCTTAACCACTCTGGCGATTACTTGTTTTGAGGATGTTGTGCAATGTTTACGTTGGTATAGTTATCGCTGGTTAATTGAGCGCTATCATTACGTCCTCAAAAGTGGTTGTCGTTTAGAACAACTGCAATTGGAGAGTGCTGACCGCATCCATCGAGCTTTAGCCACCTACACGATTGTCGCTTGGCGCTTGTTGTGGATGACTTACTTAGCTCGTTACCATCCTGATACTCCTGCAGATACCGTGCTAGAAACCCATGAGTGGCAAGCCCTTTACTGCACCATTCATCAGACAACTGTGTTACCTGATGCACCTCCTAATTTAAGGACTTGTGTGCGGTGGATTGCTCAATTGGGTGGGTTTTTGGCACGCAAGCATGATGGAGAACCCGGCGTGAAAACCCTTTGGCAGGGTCTACGACGACTTCATGACATTGCACAGACTTGGATTTTACTCTCTCACTCTAGTGCTACTTTTGTCAAGTCAGATTTTGTTAAGAAAGATGTGACTAATGCATAGGTTATGATAGTCAGGTGGCGCAGGATTTGAATATTAGTGAAGTAACGCTGCAACGGCGACTGAGAAAGGGAGTGTATACTCATTTAGTCACCAGTTGCCCTCAGCTTGATACTGACAAAAAGGGTAAATTTAAGATTGTCAGAGATTGGTTAAAAAAGGGGTATGTTCTCTTTCAAAGGAATGACACCATGGGGATAAAAAAAACGGCTGGCAGTCACCCCTTCAGGGAGGAAACAATTGCTATAGATATGGTCGTCATCCCTGGCGGCACATTTATGATGGGTTCGCCAGCAGGAGAAGGAAGTGACGAGGAACACCCCCAACACGAAGTTAAGGTGTCATCCTTCTTTATGAGCAAAACGCCGATTACTCAGGCACAATGGCGTATAATCGCGTCTCGTACAGATTTGAAGGTAAACCGTGACCTTGACCCTGAGCCTGCTTGTTTCAAGGATGATCCTAATCCCAAAACCTTACCCAACTACCAATCAAGCCAGACAGTTCCCACGCGCTGGGATAGACCCGTTGAGCAAGTCTCCTGGTATGATGCAGTAGAATTTTGCGCCCGACTCTCCCAACTCACCGGACGGGAATATAGACTGCCTTCTGAAGCCGAATGGGAATATGCTTGTCGAGCTGTTCTCCCGGATGCCTCATCTATCAGCCAATCAAACCAAAATCCCACCTATCCTCCCTTTCACTTTGGCGAAACCTTAACGGATCAATTAGCTAATTACAGAGCCAGTTCTACCTATGCTGATGAACCCAAAGGACAAGACCGAGAACAAACCACCCCTGTGGGTAGTTTTCCCCCCAACGCCTTTGGTTTGTACGATATGCATGGGAATGTCTGGGAATGGTGTTTAGATGACTGGCACGAAAACTATGAAGGTGCGCCCACCGATGGCAAGGCATGGCTAGATAAGAAAAATTCTCAACAAGAGACAAGCAAGGTAAATGCAAACGAAAAATCAAAGGGTTCAGATGATCTAACCCCGGAGAGTGATAATGATAATAATTCTCAACTATACAAGATTCTGCGCGGCGGTTCCTGGGGCATCAACCCAAATTACGGCCGTGGGGCGAACCGCAACTACATCGACCCCGTCAACCACGACTTCAACTTCATCGGGTTTCGGGTAGTGTGCGTTTCCGGCAGGACTTTGTAGCCCTTTGCTCTTTTGCCCTTTTGCCCTTTGTCTTTTCTCCGCCGTCAGGCGGATCGGATTTTTTGGCGAATATTAAGGTTGGGACAGGGCGGGTTTTGTAGAAAGGTTATGGGTGGGTCTTGTTGAATTTGTCCCTAAACCCGCCCCTACGTTAGATTTTTCGCCCCAATATCCAATTGATAGATTAACCGGAAACCAGACAAGAAAACCTAGATAATTTCAAGGCGCGATCGCACGCAAAAGGTGTAGGGTTGGGTTTAGTAATTAAATGAACTAACCCACCTCAAACTCAACAACGAAACCCGCCCTAATCACAACCCAAAGGTGGGGACAGGGCGGGTTTTGTAGAAAGGTTATGGGTGGGTCTTGTTGAGTTTGCCCCTAAACCCGCCCCTACGTTAGATTTTTTGCCCCGATATCCAATTGATAGGTTAACCGGAAACCGGACAAGAAAATCTATTTGATTGAAAAGCGCGATCGCATTCCAAATATGTAGGGGCTTTCGGGATAAAATAGGAATAATAGAGGAGGTTTGGGTAATAGGTTAGGACAGGGCGGGTTTTGTAGAAAGGTTATGGGTTGGTCTTGTGGAGTTTGCCCCTAAACCCGCCCCTACGTTAGATTCTTTGCCCCAATATCCAATTGATAGATTAACCGGGAACCGGACAAGAAAACCTATTTGATTTCAAAGCGCGATCGCACCCAAAAGGTGTAGGGGCTTTCTTTAGGAATTAAATGAACTAACCCACCTCAAACTTAACAACGAAACCCGCCCTAATCACAACCCAAATTTTCCGATTAACCTCAACCCCGATAACAAAACAGACCTGATTTTAAACCGCGATCGCCACCGAAAGATATCGGGGTAAAATAGGAATAATAGAGGAGGTTTGGGTAATGGGTTTGGACAGGGCGGGTTTTGTAGAAAGGTTATGGGTGAGTCTGTTGAGTTTGTCCCTAAACCCGCCCCTACGTTAGATTTTTCCCCCAATATCCGATTGATAGATTAACCGGGAACCGGACAAGAAAACCTATTTGATTTCAAAGCGCGATCGCATCCATAAAGATATAGGGGCTTTCCTACGATTTAGTCGTAGACCAAGGCTTAAAAATAGTCCTCACGGCAGCAATAGCAATACAAGCAATACCCCCAATTTCTAATATCCAGTTCATTCTCAATCCCAGGAGTTGCCAACCTAGCAAGCTATCAATATGATGAAAGGATGAGGCGCGAATCACAATAAAACAAGACAGGAACATTAAACCTAACAGCGCTAACCGATAAGTTTGTCGTTCAGTATAGATAGCACGTCCAATAACGGTGAGTAAAATTAACGCCGCGATCGCAATCCCAACAATAAATTGTACCTGAACCATGCGACGTTGCTGATACCATCCCTGGGATAGGGCTAATTCCTTACCCACCACAGTCAACCAAGACTGAAGATCGAGTTGCTTATTAATACCCAGCACGACTAAAATAATCGCGAAGAACCCCCATAGCCAACGATTTCGACTCACTCGCTGTAGAGGCAAGACGAACCGATGAGGTAAAGCACAGATCAGGCACAATACCGCTGTGATAAAATACGCCACGACCGTAAACCAACCCATAAACGTGGGATCACCGATTCCGGGTTGCCAATGACCATTAATAATAACCGCGAAGAGTTGCATCCTATGTGGAAAAACGTATAAGTTTTGAGAATAAGGAAAGGTTAAAAACGAATAGCACCGACTTCAGTTCAGTTTGTAGTTGCGCTTTAGCGCCATCAACGCCGATATCACATCCTACAACCCATAAAGGATCTTCTATGTCGCTATTGCCAATAACATTTATATAAAACCCATCCTAATGAACCTTATCTCCAGTATGAAAGGTAAACAAGTCAACCGCCATAACCCCCCCAACTACGGCTTATAGCTGTCGCCCTAAGTTCCCTCCCCTTGGTAAGGGGAGGGTTAGGGTGGGGTCAGATCAAGGTATTGCTTTCTTTTTTAGCTTAAGACTAGGAAGGGCGGGTTTTGCCCAAAAATTATCGGTGACGTGACAAAGGCAAAAAAGGGGTTTCAAAGGCTTATAGCTGTCGCCCTCACCATGAATTATAAGGGCACGGCAATGCCGTGCCCCTACAGGTGGTATGATAGCAAATCCGGGTTAGCCACCCCCTTGATCATCTAGTCCGCGCAGGCGGACTTTGTTTGTGTAGCTGCGACTTCTAGTCGCCAGGGCAAAAAAGGGGTTTCTGCCGTGTCCCTACAGGTGGTGTGATCCCAAATCCGGGTTAGCCACCCCCTGGATCATCTAGTCCGCGCAGGCGGACTTTGTTTGTGTAGCCGCGACTTCTAGTCGCCAAGGCAAAAAAGGGGTTTCTGGGTATCCGACTATCGACTCGACGCCACCAACTGCTGCGGCTGGTAATCAGCCCCCTGCTTCCTCGCACAAAATCCCAAATCACGCTTTTGTCCCGGTTCAATCACCCGTCCCCAATCCATCGGCGTAACAATATACTGCGATCCCTTCTGTTGAAAATTCCCATTCCAACTCTGATTAATCGCCGCCTGATTCATCTGAAATTGCACTTGCCAGTCGCGTACCTTGTTATCCGTAGGATTAATTACCGCTAAACTCATGCAAAATCCCTCTTGCCAATCCGATTGTAGATTCGACATGACTTTCAACTGGGGTGGAGTGGTGGGAACCCTTACAGCAGGGGGAAACTCAGCATCAGTGCTAATCGCCACCGCAGACAGTTGTCGCGGCTGATAATCCAAACCCTGCTTATTGGCGCAAAATCCCAACTCGCGGCTTTTTCCGGGTGCGATCGCCCGTCCCCAATCCAAGGGTGTTCCAATATACTCAGAACCTTGGGCTTTAAAATTCCCATTCCAGGTCTGACTAATTGTCGCCTGATTCATCTGAAATTGCACCTGCCAATCCCGCACCGTCTGATCCGTGGGATTGATCACCTCAATACTCAGACAAAACCCATCTTGCCAATCCGATCGCATCGTCGAAGTCACTTTCAATTCCGGTTGACGGGAACTGGGTTTGGGGGTGGGATTAATCCCCAGAGAGGGACGGGGTTTAATATCCGGAATAAACGCCGTGGCGGGTTTGTGGGCGAAGCGTGTGGCAATTAATACCCCTTGTAATAAATCTTGCTTCGGTTCCTCCACCGTCAGCCAGTCATCTTTGAGCAGTCCGCCGGTATCATCACTATTGGGATTCCAACTCCAGTAAGCAAACCCCAGATCCTCCTTCTGGACAAAATTAACCAGCTTCCGTTGCCAAACGCCTTCCTTGGATTGGGGATCAACTTGTCGTCCGCCAAACTCCCCGATAAACACGGGGGCGATCCCTTTTCTGGCAATATAATTCCAGCCGATGTTCCAGCGACGGGTGAGATTTTGGGGAAAACTGGGTTCAGAAAACCAGGGTTGATCAAAGACACCCGGACCATATTCATGGGGAGAATACACCACTTTATCGGGACGGGATAATCGTACTGGGAAGCGTTCTACGCCCTCTAGATTCGCGCCCATCCAATGAATCTCCAGTTTTTGACCCGGAACATTATTTTCCACCCCTTCGACTACAATTAACCAATCCGGATTAATCTCCAGAATCGCATTTCCAGCCCGTTCCGCCGCTAGTCGCCAATCGGTTTCCAAATCCCCGGTTCCCCAACTGGCGCGACCATGGGGTTCGTTTTTCAGATCAGCCCCAATCACGTTTAATTGATTTTTGTAGCGTCTGGCTAAGACCTTCCAGGTGTCAATCCAATCGGCTTCGGTGAAGCCATCACCGTACCACAATTCAGGAATCCGTTCGTCGTTGAGTCGGTGGGAGTCCAACAGAATCATTAACCCTTGGCGATCGGCTTCTTGGATAATCTTATCCATCACCTGTAGGGGTGATTTCCCTTCCAGTTCGGCATTCGCCCCGATACTGTAGTCAATCCCTGTCACCTCTGGTGATCTCAGTGATTTTACCGCATAGGGAAGTCGGATCACGTTGTATCCTAACCCTTTAATCTGCGCCAACATCTGCTTATAATCCCGTTTCCACAACCCGTGAGGGGCGTGCATTTCGGTTTCAATGCCAAACCAGTTTACGCCTCGCAGAATGACAGGTTTACCCGTCGCATCCACGATTTTTGCTCCCTCGGTTGAAAGGGGAAAGGTAACGGTAATGACTGGATTGTTCGTCGCCGCTACGGGTAAATCCGTTGCCCAATCTACGCCCATCACCAGGGACAAAAGGAACGCTAAGACGAAACAAATCCCTCGACGTAAGCCCCGGACGTTTCGCCTTCGTTCCTGGGTATTCTGGTGCAGGGGGGGCGACAAATCCTGTTTCCCTGGCGATCGCGCCCCAGTTTGTGCCTGTGGCATCTTCTGCCATCTACCTGCTACCATCTGCTGATCTTCGCTCCAGGGATTCCCCATCCGGCGTAACCACAGGGAGGGGATACGGCTAATGGGTAAGAGCAGGTTTTGGAAAAAGTTAAACATAGTGCTGTGGATATGCGAATCAGAAACTGTGACGATTTCAACCCCGGCTTGGTAATTCCTGGGAGTTGTGACAGATGTTTATCCCAATCGACTCCTCCAAGCGATCGCTCTCCTGTCTACTCAGTATTCTAGATAAAGTCTAGGGGGTACAGCCAACTGGCTTAGAGTTAAGAAATGAGCCAAAAATTGTCAGCACCGGGGAGAGCTTGTTTGGTTTGGGTCAAGACTGTTCCTCACCCTGTCGCGTTTGACCCGAAGTCCCTCTCTGATGTTCCCTCGCCTCAGTAATATTTTCTCTCTTTAAACTTTAATTGTAAAGCCATTATGGGTTTATAAAGTTTCCGTAAAAATACGGAATTATCACCAGATTCTTAATCGTAACTTTATAAAAATATATAGACATTTTTTGTCACAAAGATTAACCTAAAAATAGTCCTCCCTAAAGTCCTCCTGCCAATTGGAATTTCTCTCGCCAACGTTTAATAGAACTTAGCCGCACGACGAACACTGGAAATTGTCACTAGGAACTACAAATTATGACGGGCTCTCCACTACAACGATTCTTAATTACACCCGCCGTTATCTCGACCGCCGTCTTTGGGGTATTGACCTTACCCCTGGCTATCCTTGGGGATCAGCCAGTCACGATTCAACTCCAAGATGAACCGATATTTCATGGGCAACTCCGAGATCCTGGTGTGGCAATGCCTTACCTAGGTTTAGCGGCTGCACTCGGCTTGACTGCAGGAGCCTCCAGCATCGCCGTCACGGGTTGGCGTCAGTCTGCCCGTAAATCAGCGGAGGCGGAAGCGCAACTTTCCAGTTTGGAGCAAAACTTGAAAGAACGAGACGAACTATTAGAGTCTCTCAAAACTGAAAAATCGCGGCTAACCGCGTCTGGCTTAACCTCCTTTTTGGATGAAGACCTGCAAACCGACGTGCAGTCGCCTCCAGAGGAACAGCTAGCTCAATCTGAATCCGAACCAGCCCCCCAACCGACTCAACCGGAACCCGCCTTATCAGTACCGCAAACGACTCAACCGGAACCTGCACCGATTCCCCAGCCAGAGGTCAAACCAGCACCTGCACCGTCATCTCCTCCCTTTGTGATTAATACTTCGCCTGCAACGATACCCTCTGAGAATTCTGCGCCAGCCACCGTGCAATCCGCCGCCGCCAAGTTCGCATCCGCCCAAACCTACATGGCTTATGCGTCCAAAAAAGCCCCAAGCGAACCCCAGAATGTGACCCCTGCACTCACTCCCTCAGACTTGGAAAAACTGCAAAGTCAATTCCAACAGATTAAGGAGCAAATGGAATTTCTCAACAAAGCAATGCAAGCCCAGCAGGATGTACCCGATGCCTCAGGGACAGCCCACCCAACCCAACTCCGGGTGATTAAGAATTGGTCGGTGGAAAAGATTTCTTAGGGATTCCTCAATGTCTTGACACCGATTTTATCGCTTGTTTGAGTTAATCGCCAAGAATTCGACGTCTTGGCAAGCGAGCTACTTCCGGTTAAGCTGTCATGCATTTAAATTGGGTATTAGTAGCGAGCAAGATGCTTAGTAGCGAGCAAAATGCTCGCCATGATTGACATTAAGGTTTAAATGCCGAACCGCTTAAGACGGACTGGTATTCCCCTCGACCCGGTTAGAATTGCCTTGAAGCTGGTTAGACAACATGGAAATAATTTGACCAACTTTCCGGCGATTTTGCTCGCCAATCCATAACGGTAGAACTTGAGTTTCGGCTAATTGTAAGACCAGCGACATAATTTCGCTGTTCGATGCCTCTCCATGGAGCAGTAAAACTAACATGGCTTGGTGTTCGTCTGCTATCTGTTTCGCTTTGGGCAAAATTTCTAGGGATTTAGCCCAATGGACTGGGAACATCAGATGAGGCGGTTGATTGGCACCAATGTCAACCAGGGTTGGCTCCAAAATAGTACAAGTACCGTCCTCTTTTTCATACCAAGGGCGACTATTGGGAGAGGAATCGGCTTGTGATTGCATAAGATTGCCCATTGATTATCTGGATGTGGATGATTTTTGTCCTATTTAATCAAATTTTTTTAAAGATTGTCGAGCTTTTCTTTACAAAACACCGTAGAATTACGGACAGGATAATTTGCTGAAAAATAAAAATCAGTAGAGACTTTATAGGCAACGTCTCTACTCAGGACTTACGCACAGCCTCTATCTGTAGGGTGGGTTGAGCGAAGTCGAAACCCACCATTCCCGCTACTATGTTATTGGATGTTCCTTCGTTTTTTCCCAATCCTCTAATGCTCCGACAACAAAGCTAGCAGCAGGATGGTTGAGAAACTGTTCAAAGGCTTTAACACTGCCTGTGCCTAAGGCGCTGAGAATTCGCTTTGCTAGTGTGGGATTGTTTTCAATGTGTTGCATGGCTTCAAGTGTTAATGCCATCTTCCCCGTGTTGGTGTTGATGTCATAGAATTGATCAAGCTGTTCAAGTAGGGCTTGAATTTCCTGTGCAGCGTCAGCGATAATTTGGCTTTGTTCAAATGCATAGTTGTTATTTATAATACTGTTTTGGCTCCCTGAATTTTTTACCGTTATAATACCCTCTGTTCCTTCATTAGCAATGCTGACTGCAGGAGCATGAATGTTGAATTGTTTTCTAGATTCTGGCATGAGCTGTAGAAGTTATTATTGTCGGTGGTTAATTCAAAATCTGTATTTGGCTGTGCCGCTTCTATCGGTAATAAAAAACTAGGCGGCTTCGGTGATACTTACAGCGCTTCGCGCTGCTATGAGGTACACCTAAATGTAGGGGCGCAAGGCTTGCGCCCTCACGCCTGTACCTCACCTAGTTGCCATCGCTGTAACTGGGACCCCCGGACATGGTTGTCTTGCCTGTTTTTTTGATAACCTTGGTTCTCTGTCGCTAAATTTCCCTGTACACCCTCATTCCCAACACTTGCGACAGAACCGTAGAAATCGTATTTAATTGTGTAAGCTTTTGCCATTATTTTCGGAATAGTGCCGAGTTGTTCTTGTAAGTAATTCACTAAATCAAAAAGTTGATTAATGTGTTCATTTTTGTCCGATATTCTAGCTTGATATTGTTTTTCCAGAGCTTCCTGTACAAACTTATAGTTACTCCAGAAGTCCTCGTAAATCTTACCTTTATCAGTATTAGCCGTAACACCAACCTTGATCAACACCGTTCCATCTCCTTTATTTTCAATACTTTGGATACCCAGTGGAATATCTTCATGAACGATCTGAGTGTTAGCAAAAGAATAAGCAAACGCTTTCCAGTTAACACCATCACGGAAAATCAGATCAACGGTTTCTAGAGCTTCCTGGAAGAGTTGAGTAAATTCTCCTGGCGCAAATTCCCCGACATGGGGACGGCGATCTTGTTGATATTCCTGTAGATAAATATAAAGGCAAGTCGTGCAATTTAAGTTTGTTTCTCCATTAATATTCCAGTCTTCAATACATGCTCCGGTTAGCGTTGCTTCTTCAAAGTTAGCAGCTAAGGCTTGAGTTCTAATTAATTTGGCGTCACTAAGATTCGCACCACTGAGATTCGCACCACTGAGATCGGCTTTAGACAGGTTCGCACCACTGAGGTTAGCGCCACTAAGATTCGCGCCACTGAGTTCAGCGCCTCTGAAATCTACTTCTTGCAAATTAGCGCCCTTGAGGTTAGCTTTCCTTAAATTTACTTCTATAAGTCTGGTGTCATAAAAATCCGCAGCTTTGAGATGAGCCTGACTCAGATTGGCTTGAGTTAGATCGGCTCTCCTGAACGTAGCTCCATTGAAATGCGCTTGACTGAGATTTGTTTTAATGAGTTGAGCTTCAAAGAGACTGACTTTACTGAAATTTGCTCCCCTTAGATTGGCATTACTTAGGTTTGCTCTTCTGAGAAAAGCCTGAATAAGGTAAATGAATCTCGGTTTATCTGCACTGAAAATGGCAATAAAGAGTTTGGCTCGTCTTAAAATCGCTGTCAAGGGATTTGTTTTCCATTCATTTTCACCCCTCAGACTTACCAAAGGGAAAGACAAAATATCCATGTCTACTCTCGAATGCAAGGTTTGGTTAAGATTTTGCTATTCGCAAGGATAGCCTAGACTTTCATGATTTGGCAAGATGATTATCAAAAATAAATAACTTGTATTATTATTTCGATAGAGTTTTTTATAAAGGGTTAGATTAGCAAGATAGTTTCAATTTACAGGCACTGATTGTGTCAAATAATTCAGTTTACGGATGTTCCTATTGCGCCAACACTTTAGCGCTAATTATCGGTAATCCTTGATTGGGGAGTTACAAATACAAAAAATATCGAATGGAATGTAGGGACGAGTCGCTGGATTACTGGAAATAGAGCAACCAATTACCAAGATTGACTCGCCCCAGACAAACCGCGATCGCGCCCTAAGGGGAACCAAGCCTCTTCGTGAGAGTCATCTAGAGCATTCACCCCTCATTCAGCTCGAACTGAGCTACCCTAATTAACTAGGTAGAGCCAACTAGCGCCACTACCTCACTGCGACAATCACACCCAACCGAGCAATCCCTGGAGATCGGCTGATGAAACTGCTCTGGAATTCCCTGTTACTCTCCTTAGGCATCTTATTGCCAACTTCAACCTCTGTCGTTTTAGCCGAGTCTGCGAAAACCCCTGAATCCATTCGTTCTACTCACAATCTCACCGTTTCAGATTCCCCCATTGAGCCAACTGTTCAGACGCCCGATCCCCTCCATCACCCGATGCAGATCGGATTACCTGAACAAATCGCGGTTGAACACCAATTACCCGCAAACAGAACCGAAGCGATCGCCATTCCAGAGAGTCCCTCAGCCGCTTCCCCTTCAGTTATCCTCGCGGAGGAGTCTTCGGAAACCCCAGAAACGATTGTCATTCCAGAAGCGATACCCACTTCAATTCCCTCAACCCCCTCTGAGGACACCCCACCAGAGTTCACGACTCAATCTCCCCCATCCCCAGTTGAAGACTCGACCGAAGTCGAGACAATAGAAATCCCAGAAACCGCCAGCGATGACTCGACTGATGTAGAAGACGACAGCGAAACTACCGCCGAAGACTCGACTGAAGTAGAGACGACAGAACCCTCAGAAACCGCCAGCGACGACTCGACTGATGTAGAAGACGACACCGAAACCACCGCCGAAATCCCAGAACTGACGCCCGAAGAACGGGAACGTCAGCAAAAGCTGATTGAAGCCGATCGCCTTTACATGAGTGGTCAATTTACCGCCGCCCAACAGCTTTATCGGGAAGCCAAAGCCTCTTTTGACACGGAAGCAGCCCTAGAGAAACCTGTCGCCATCTATGAACCCACTGAACTCTCACCTGCGGGTGCAGTGTATTGGCGTCAGTCTGAGGAAGGGTTAGAACAGGAACTAGAAACCAAGATTCTTGTCCCCCTCCAGTTTTTAGTCGAACAGCAACCAGAATTTATCCCTGGTCATTTGCGCTATGCTCAAACTCTCCAAGAGTACGATCGCCAGGAGGAGGCGATTCAGGTATTGGAGAGGGCGACAACCTTATATCCCAATCAGCCGGATTTAATTAAAGCCAAAGTGACCGCCCTCGCCGATACCAAACGCTGGTTAGAAGCCTCCTTAGCCGCCCGTCAATTTGCCATGCTCAACTTCAATCATCCCCAAGCGGCGGAATTTGAGGTGTTGGCGGAGGAGAATTTGGAACGCTATCGATCGCACCTGCGGGGTGAACTAAGGGGAAACGCGATCGCGAATGTGATTACCGGGGCGTTGGGTTATATTTTTACCGGGAATCTCTTTGGTCCGATTTCGGCGATTGAAACCACGACGTTAATGCTGCGCGGTGAATCCGCCGTGGGGGAAAGTTTTGCTGAACGGGTACAAAACCAACTCCCCATGGTTGAAGATGAACAGGTGTTGGAGTATGTCCGGGAAATTGGCAACAAACTCGCGATCGTGGCGGGGCGGGATGAGTTTGAGTATCAGTTTTATGTGGTCATGGATGACCAACTGAATGCCTTTGCTTTACCAGGTGGAAAGATATTTGTCAATGCTGGCGCGATTCTGAAAACGGACTCGGAGGCGGAGTTAGCCGGGTTATTGGCTCATGAACTGGCTCATGCGGTATTATCCCATGGCTTTCAGTTGGTGACAGAGGGGAATTTAATTGCCAATGTTACCCAATATATTCCCTTTGGTCGCACCGCCACTAATTTAATTGTTCTCGACTATAGCCGAGACATGGAACGTCAGGCTGATGCATTAGGGACAAAGATTTTAGTCGCTGGTGGCTATGCAGCAGATGGGCTGCATAATCTGATGATTACGTTAAATGAAGAAGACCGCGATCGCCCCTTATTTGCATGGCTCTCTACTCACCCGAATACAGAGGAACGGATTAGCAACATTGAAACCCTAATTGAGCGCAATGGCTACAACCGTTATACCTACGAAGGCGTCGCCCGACATTTGGAAATTCAAGCGCGAGTGGCGCAATTGCTTAAGGAATACGAAGCGCAGCAGGAGTGTGAGGAAAATGATGATCAGGAGTGTGAACAGGAGGAGGAAACACCTGAAGAGTAGCACCAATGTGGAGTAAACATCCCTGGTGTGACATAAACCTATAGCGCTAGAGAATTACCATGCAAATTACCCTCCCTCATGGATGCCTTGATCCATCAAGCTGGTTTTCGCGTCAGTCCCCAGTTGTATCAACGAGTCTTAAACCTCGCTAACGAACCCTAAAACCTACATTCAGCAGATTTTGACTCAGATGTTTTGGATTGAGTGAATACCTAGTCCCTTTAAAGGTACAGCAATACCTTGGTATTACTCCTCCAAAACCTGGGGCCAATTCTGATTGGCTTGTGCAATATGTCCAGGAATATCCTTTTCCCAACGTTGCTGAATCTGTCGATTAAAGTTCAGGTAAAGTTTACCGTCCACGATTTTCCAAGCATTCGGATCAATGGGAGCCGTATAGCCTTGGCTTACCGCCCAAGCGCAATACCCCCCATATTCAGGAGCATATTGCTCAGGATTATTGGCAAACAAGTCACGATTTTCTGCACTGGCAAATCGCCAAGTGGCTCCTTGCCATTCATATTCAAATTCGGCACGACCTGGAAGGGGTTGTCCTTCGGTAAAGTATGCTACAGGATCAGTGCCTTTAATCGCCACCCCATCCTCTACATAAAAGCTGACTAGAGTTGTCGGTTTATTGGCAGGATTAGCCGCAGGGTTAGGATCGCTCTGTTGAGTTTGGCTTTCCACGTTAGCAGAGGGCGTTGTATTGGCATTATTGCAAGCGGTTAAGCCTAGCAAGACAATAGAGGCGAAAGTTAAGTAGGTAATTTTCATGGATGCTGATGTTTCTGGAACTGATTTTCTCACTTAATGACTAGAATGCAATTGGGTTCTGAAACGGTGGTGAAAGTTAGATGAGTTAAGACTGAGTTATCCTGAGCAAGCCCTTAAGTGAAATGGTACTCAATTAAGGCTGGTGGGCAAGATTCAAAATCTTACCTTAACAGGGGGTTGAAACTGTTGCCTGTTGCCTGTTCCCTGTTGCCTCTCCCCACCACAACACTTATTCAGCAGCCCCTACTCATACTCCGGTTGCGTTACCCTAATTGAGAGTAATCATTTGACGATTAGTGACTCTACGCAATCTGATTTCATGGATTCATCCTTCGGCTAAGGACTGGGCAATCGATGCCCGCCTGTTGCGCTGGTTAACCTTTCTGTGGCTATTGGTAGGTTTGGCGGTGCTGTTCTCGGCATCTTATCCCAGTGCCGATGCTGAGTTTGGTGACGGTTTATACTACTTTAAGCGACAGCTCATCTGGATTACCTTGGGTATGATCGCCTTTAACTTTTTTGTGCGATCGCCTTTACGGTATATCCTGAGAATTGCCCATTGGTTAACGCTGGTGTTATTGGGATTGATCTTGATCATCCTGATTCCCGGTGTGGGAACGACAGTGAATGGCGCAACCCGTTGGTTATCCCTAGGTCCTGTTCCCCTACAACCCTCAGAATTAATTAAACCGTTTCTGGTTCTCCAGAGTGCTTGCATCTTTGGACAATGGCAACAGATTTCCATGCGAGTACGCCTGTTCTGGCTAGGAATGTTTGCCTTGGTGCTGTTGGGAATTTTGCTCCAGCCTAATCTAAGTACAACGGCGCTATGTGGGATGACGTTGTGGCTAATCGCACTGGCGGCGGGGTTGCCGTTTTCCTATTTAGGAGGCACCGCCTTCGGAGGCGTGTTACTGGCAACGATTAGTATCAGTATCAAAGAGTATCAGCGGCGTCGGGTGATGTCCTTTCTCAATCCCTGGGCTGATCCGATGAATGATGGCTATCAATTGATTCAAAGTCTGCTGGCGGTGGGTTCGGGGGGAACTTGGGGTTCAGGGTTTGGTTTATCTCAACAAAAGCTATTTTATTTACCGATTCAGTATACCGACTTTATTTTTGCCGTATTCGCGGAAGAATTTGGCTTTGTTGGCAGTACGTTATTGCTGCTGTTGATTGTGGCGTATGCTACCTTAGCAACCATTGTGGCACTCAAGGCACGTAACCCCGTGCATCGGTTGGTTGCGATCGGAGCGATGATTGTAATTGTTGGTCAATCGCTGTTAAATATTGGCGTCGCGACGGGGGTTCTCCCGACTACGGGTTTACCTTTCCCATTTTTTAGTTACGGGGGAAGTTCCATGATTGCTAATTTGTGTTCGGCTGGATTGTTGATTCGGGTAGCTAGAGAAAGTAGTGAGGCTCAAGTCGTATCCTTACAAGCCCGTCGCCAATCACCACCTCAGCGGCGTAGGCGACAGAGAACTCAGTTACAGAGGATGAGGGATTAAGGCGTTAGTAGAGACGTAGCATGCTACGTCTCTACATCTTCAATCTTCCAAAGTTGGCACAGTCTGATTGGAAGCAGGAGGGGGTAGGGTTTGAGGATTGGTGGCTGGATTGTCTAGGGTAGGTATCGTAACTGATGGTGGAGTATTTTCCTCGCTTGGCTTTGTGAAAATAAACTCCCGCTCGGTTTCTGCTGGTGCTGGTTCCTGTACTGCTGGCGTTACCGGGTTTGGAGAACTCACTGCTGGTGTGGCTGGAACCCCTGTATCGCTAGTCAGATAGATATGACCTAATGCTCGACCTTGATAAGCACGTCGAGTGAACCGCCAACCGGGATCAAGTTCAATTTTCAGGAAATTACCATTACTTAACCCTTGGGTTCTGCCAATTTCCACCGTGGGGGCTTGACGATTCATCCGATTTGTACCAATGAGGACTAACTCGCCATCACGCTCGACAACTCTGAGCAAATAGTCTAATCCTAAATCTTGACCCTGCATGCGAATCGAATAACCATTACTATCGGTGCTACGTCCGCAAATGCCTGTAAAGTCAAAATTGAGCAGTAGCGGATCAACGATCGCGGGATTACTTCCCACCTCTTGCCAGCAAGGGCGTTGGGTTGAGCGCTGTTCAATAATCAGTAATTGATACTTGTTATCCCCAAAAGGAGCAGCAACGGCGATAAATTTATCCGAGTTGACTTCTTGACTATCAAATGTGCCTGCCTTAAGGGAATTTGAACCTCCGACGGTGAGTAGAAATGCCGTCGTGAGAACTCCAACGTTGAGCCATCGTAAATGTTTCATGTTAGTGTGGTTGCCGAAAATTTCTACATTCCAGAATAGACGCAGTGAACGATCAATAAGATTCCGAGACCATCGGTAATGTAGAGACGTAGCATGCTACGTCTCTACATTACTAACTGCTTCGCCGATTATCGGGTGAATTGGCATTCACGGGTACAGGATTGACAGCAAAGGTTAAGACGGTTTCATCCACCCCTTTAAGTTTAAGAGAACGATACTTAGCGATCGCATCATCGTCTAACCAATCCGCAACGGATGCCGAAACCAGGATTGAATTCGGTTCAGCGGCTTCTTGCAGTCGGGCGGCGATATTCACCGAAGGACCGATCGCGGTATAGTCAGTTCGTGCATCTCCGCCAAACATACCCACGACAGCAGTGCCTTGATGAATCCCACAACGGAAGCGTACAGGCGGGGGTCCCCCATTACCCACCAATCCCCTCGCTTCCCACTGTTGATTCAGCTCATCGAGCGATCGCAGCATTTGTCGGGCGGAGGCTATTGCCCGTCGTGCTTGTTCGTGAGGACTCAATTCTTCAGGAGCGCCGAAAATTGCTAAAATGCCATCCCCCATAAACTTATCCACCGTACCCCCATTATCAAACACCGCACGAGTCATGGCTACCAGATACTCGTTGAGCAACTCGGCAATTCGGCGCGATCGCAAGGTATTCGACAACTCGGTAAACCCAACAATATCACTAAACAAGGACGTAACCAAGCGGGGTTCTGGATGTAAATCCAGTGCCAATTCCCCCCGTGCTGCTTTCTTTACCATAGCTGGGGGTAAAAACCGCTTGAGTACCGACTCAGTTAGATATCGATTTAACTCAACCACGCGCTGTTCTTGTTCTTTAAGCGCCAATAAATTCCGGACTTCTGCCAACAATTCCCGGTCATTAAACGGTTTTGACAGATAGGCATCTGCTCCCTTTTCTGTTCCCTCAATCCGACTGGCTTCATCCGCTTTTGCCGTGAGCAATATAATCGGTATTCCCTTAAAGTCCTGGGAACCCCGAATGGTATGAATCATATCCAGTCCTGACATCACAGGCATCATCAAATCAGTCACGATAAGCTGAGGATGGCACTTCTGGGTCATCTGCCATCCCTCTTCTCCATTCCGGGCAGTCCACACCTGATACCCCGATTGCCTTAAGATACTACCCACATAAGCGCGTAAATCGGAATTATCATCAACGACCAAAATTCGCGCTACTTTCGCCGCCAAAACTGTATGTGAATCAACCGTTAAATAAGCGTCTCCAGTTTCTTGAGGTTCGGCTTCAGGTTGCTCTTGGGGTTCTCCGAAGGAGTCCAACTCCAAGTCCGCCAGTTCCACAGAGGCGCGACTGGACTGGATTTCCACGGCAACATCCACAACTTGCTCTACGGGGAGGTGAGCTTTTCCTTGTTGTAAATGAATCGTAAATGTTGTGCCTTTTCCCTGTTCTGAGGATACGTCAATTCGTCCCCCATGGATTTCGACCAATTCTTTCACCAACGCTAATCCTAAACCACTACCTTCATAACTGCGGTTTACTGAGCCTTCTGCTTGTCGAAACCGTTCAAACAAATGAGGAAGTTGTTCTTTACTAATACCAATACCCGTATCGGTAATTTTTAGACAAATTTGATTGTCCGTCGATTTTACGCTGATAGTAATACTCCCCCCAGCATTGGTAAACTTCATCGCATTGGACAAGAGATTATACAATACCTTGTCAAATTTTTCTATATCTAAATAAATCTCAGGACAAGCGGTGAGCTGGGTCAAGAGATTGATCTTTTTTTTCTCACAGTAAGGTCGAAACGTTTCAACAATTTGATTAATAAATTCAATTAAGTTACAGGGACGGAAACTCGGTTGCATCCGTCCCGCATCAAGTCGCTGTAAATCCAGTAGCTGATTGACCAATCGCAGCAGGCGGCGCGAATTCCGCAGCGCGATCGCACTTTGTTCATAAGGTAATCCCTGATTTTGGTTAATTGCCGACTCCAACGGTCCAATCATTAGCGTCAGGGGTGTACGGAATTCGTGGGAAACATTTTGGAAAAATTCCGTTTTCTGGCGGTCTAACTCCATTAACCGCTCCGCTTGCTGTCGCGTTTTTTGATAAAGTCGCGATTGCTGAACCGCAATTGCGGCTTGGGATGCCACCGCTTGGGCAAGTTCAATTTCGGCTTGTAACCAGTGGCGCGGAGTATCCGTTTGCCGCAGGCTAATGCTACCAATAATTTTGCCATCAACTAATAAAGGCACCACCAAGAGAGCGCGGGCATTTTGGCGCAGGGGCAGGTCAGACCCATTCATTTGGGGATTGGCTGTCAAATCATCCAGCACCACTGGGGCTTGGGTATCAATAAGCTGCCGTAATACGGGATTGCCGACAATCGGAACGGCTGACAGGGGAAGTTGAGTTGAGGAGACAGGTTCAATGGAGGAGGTAAGGGAATCAGCGAGAGTGACTTGATTATTCTCTGGGGATTGATCGTGATGATTAATCGACGCTCCCACCACTTTGGTCGATTTCCCATCATACAAGCCCACACATTGAACAAACTCATCGTCTTCACTCCACAGGGACAGAACACAACCATCAACGTTGAGAGCAACGCCTAATTGTTGAGTAATCGCCGTGAAAATTTCTTGGGGGTCAAGGCTAGAACGAATCGCCCGGGTAATCGTATTGATTAGGGTTTGCTGCGTCGCTAAGGCGTGTAGCTGTTCATACGCCCGTGCTTGAGAAATTGCCATGGCGGCTTGATCTGCCACCATCACCACGAGTTGAATTTCGTCATCTTGCCAGCTATAGGGTTCTACACATTGGTGTAAAGCCATCACCGCCACTAATTCCTGTTGACTGATTAGGGGGACGACTAAACTGGAGCGAATATTGGCTTGTTCATACGCCTGTCGCCGAGCTTTGACTTCGGGACTATCCTGATTAAATCGTTCATCCGTCAATACATCGTGAATAACGGTAACTTCATGGGTCTGCCAAACCGTCTGAGTTAAAAGCGGGGGTAGGGAGGCGTCTGTCGTCTCACCGTTGGTTTGTATGGTACAGGAGTTGGCTTGGGGGTGGGCTAAGTCTAATGGCGGATGATTTGCTGATAACGGTTGCCTACCATTTTCTCTAAACTGTGAAGTCTCCCCACCTGAATCGTTATGTTGCCGTTGATAGACAAACCATTCATCGACCAACTGCTCTTGCTGGAAGGGACGGAGAATACAAACATCGACTTCTAGCAAGTGACCCACCGTCTCGACAATCCGCTGGAGAACGTCCTTGAGCGGAGAACTACCACTTTGGTCATACTGGGCATTGCGAATGGTATTGGTGACGGTATTCAGCAGGGTTTCCCGCCGTAACGCCCGACAGAGTTCGCTGGTGCGGGACTTGAGGACGTTATGCGTATCCATGGCTTGCCGCACGACTGACTTAAGTTCCTCGGCATTCCAGGGTTTAGTGACGTATTTAAAGACTTTACCCGCATTAATGGCTTCAACCAGGTCTTCCACATCGGTGTACCCTGTCAAGATAATCCGGATAATATCAGGGTATTGAGCGGCGGTGATACTGAGAAACTCCGTACCACTCATCAGGGGCATACGCTGGTCGGAGATAATCACAGCTACGTCTCCTTCAGCTTCCAAAATTTCTAGGGCGGCAGGACCATTGTCCGCCCGCAAGACTTTATAATCACGATGGAATGTTCGATATAGCAAGTCCAGGTTGTCGGGTTCATCATCAACAACCAGAAGTTTAGGCTTTCGTGTGGATTGAGATCTCATGCACCGCTCTCCTGCTGCCAGAGCTTTTGCGAATAAAAAACGTTTGCCTGCACGTTAGAGATTTTTACGGCTGGCAATAACTGGCTCGGTGAGAACTCTCGGACTCCAGAAAATTGTGGTTCGATTATCACGACTGGCGAAAGGAAGCATATTACTTGTCCTGCGGCAATTTGGCTGTTGTGACGGTAGTTAGTGGTACACCCCAATTGATTTTAATTTTTGTTTTCCAGTATGGTTGTATTCTGCCTCAAGTTGCCGACTAGTCATGTTTTTTCGGTTCGTCTTGGTTTTTGGTTTACCATAAGAGTCGTGCGATCGCGCCGAACTCCTCCCATTATTGTGGGCGAATCATGAAAATTTAGAGGATTGAGCATACCTTGAGGACATAAAGCGCTGTGCCTTAATCGGCTTTATGATGGTGTCATGCCCCTGGGAAAGCGCTGTGGGAAGAAGTGATTCGTCGATGCTCTACTTGTACAATACTATCGTTCTACAAACGAAAGACGATGATTTCTGGTTAAGTGATGATCCCAAGGGAGTGGTGATGGCGCTGTTTATGTTTTTGCAATGGTAAACCCCTGCTTTTCTTTCGTGACGCCCCACGACGTTGCTTCTGAAGCTCAACAGACGCTGGCTGTTGATGCTTCCCGCCTAACGATCCGGAGGGCAAAAGACCAAGATCTCATGGCGCTCTCGGAAATTCTGGCGGATAGCTTTCACTCTCAAAAGGGACTCTGGCGTTTGGTTTATCCAATTTGGCGATTGGGCATTTATGAAGATCTGCGGAATCGACTGCGTGCCAATTCTCCCCATTATGCCTGTTTTGTTGCCCTCAACCCTGACATTTCCGATGATAGTGCTGACGGACTAATCGTCGGCACTGTCGAAATTGCCCTCCGTTCACCCCCATCTTGGCAACCTCAAGGTCACCACTATCCTTACATTTCTAATTTAGCTGTGAGACGGTCTTGTCGGCGACGGGGTGTGGCTGGAAAATTACTCCTAGCTTGTGAGCGTCAGTCCCTAGCATGGGGCTTTCCCAAGCTATACCTTCATGTCTTAGATAGCAATCATAAAGCTCGGCAACTTTACCTGAAAATGGGCTATCAACTGCACCATCTAGAGCCGAATTACAGTCTCTGGCGACGCCATCCTCAACGTTTGTTATTACGCAAGCGTTTAAATACAGGAACCCCCGGATAGCCATCCGGCGAATTTTTCCTCACAGCGGCTTAGGGACACAGTTAGGGAAATCATCTCCACTTTGCCGCCTTTGGGAATCGGGTTTTTGGCTCAGGCTTTACCATTTCTTTAAAAAACGTTCCCGCATCTTCACAAAATCTTCATAAAATTTCTTAACAAATAGGCGTATCGTGTCCCACTTCAGGCATCTGTAGGGACTTGACCTGACCTATACCTGTAACCGTATGCCATAAAATAGAGTTATAAATTTGTCGAGAAGCAACAAATGACACCGATCTGAGTTTATTTGATAGGGTAATTAACCATAGATGATCAACAAAACTTCTATTCTTGGTTATTATCAAAGACTGATAACCAAATGAGTTGACTAGTTGTGCGTGCAACTGGGGTGCATCCCTGCTCCCTTGAAATTAAGTAATACGAGTTGAAATGGAGAGCGACAATAACCAGCGTTGCCAAACAGCTCTTTACGCAGAAGAGGAGGTGCTTGCTCGCCCCCATAGTTTCGTCAACGCTCAAGGCTCTAGTGGCATGAATAAACCAAGCCCAAATTCCCATGATTCACCTGAAGGAAAAATTCTTCAGCAACTTCACGATCAACAGTTGCTGATCGTTAATCCTAGAAGGAAGAATGGCTTAATTCTCTTCAAGCGCTATCATGCCGAATTTGCCGGACCCGGTTCAGGGGTGGGCGGATTATTCGATTTGGATTGTCAACGGGTGCTACCTGTCGGGAATATTTCGTTACTCTCTCCAGAATCGTCAGAAGAACGAAAGCGGGCGTATCTGATTCGACGACAGTGGGTGAGACTAACGATGCAAATTACGGATAACCCAGTTCCCACGCAACGCGCCCAAAATATGCTACAGCAGTTTGAGGGATTCTTTGATGGAGAAACAATTGCTAAATTACCCAATGAGGCTTTTTCTCTGTTGGTAGGAGTCTTACCTCAGACGGTCATCAAAGTGCGCCGCACAGGTTAGGGCAGTGTGGCAGAGAAGGGGAGATGGGAGAGAATTTCCACAGACGGGTTAGGATCAAGAAAAAATTGGAGCTTTAGCGGATCACGCTGGATGTCTGAACCTTTGATTTGTGTCACCATCAAACTGTTCGCCGCTTATCAAGACGCCTACGGCGTCCCTGAACTACAACGGGAGTTCCCCACCCAAACTCCTGTATCCGTCCTTTTGGATAGCCTGATCGCCGAACATCCTGAACTGAAACCTTGGCGGGATCTGACTCGTTTTGGCATCAATCTCCAGTTTGTGGAACCGGATACGATTTTGCAAGCCGGAGATGAGGTTGTCTTGATCCCCCCTGTCAGTGGAGGTTAATCTGGATGAACCCAGGCTAAGGGCTTGGCAACAGGTTATTGATGGCTCCTTTTTCTGTAAAGATATAAAGAGAAATTATAGAAAGACCTGCAACTGAGTCATTATGCCAGAAAAAAACCAATCTAATCCGGACGCTCAAGCGGCTAAATCGAAATCCTCTAAAGCTAAAAAAGAGAAACCGCCAGCACCTGAGGACAAACCGTTCCCGGAATTTATCGAACAAGAGTACCTACCCGCGTTAAAGACTGCCTTTAGCGAACAAGGCGTCGATGATGTAGAGGTGAATTTTGTCAAGGAAAAATATCCGATTCCCGGTTTAAGCAGCCAGCCAGACTGCTGGCAAGTCATTGGTCGCTTCGCCAATGGTCAGCGTCAATTTAACGTATATTTCCCCGATGAGGATATAAAGGAGCAAAAAGCCTTCTCTTGTGCGACCAAGGGAGCCAAACCCAGTACCCTTGAGTCATTTATGATTGACGAACGTAAGGTGTCTCTAGATCTGCTGGTGTTTTACACTATACAGCGATTGAACGCTCAGAAATGGTTGGCAAGAAATTAGATTGATGGACGGGTAAGAAGGCTAAAAAGCAGACTGGGTGTAGGGTGTGGTCAGGATAGGGAACGGGGAATAGGGAACAGTTGTTGTAGTGCGAGCATCTCGCTCGCTATTTTGTCGGGCTTTTTGTCTATAGCTGCTCAAGTATTTTTGCCGCGCTGCACTAGCTTCCCCTGCTCCCATCCACCTAAGCCCCTCCACCCCTGCTCCTCTTGAACGCTCAGAATTCTAGGTTATACTGAACTGGATGGGGTATGCTTTAGGCAAACTGTTACATAAACTCAAGACTTCAGATGAAATTCTTTCAGAAAATGGAGTCCTGCCGTAATATGGTGTGAGTAATATTAGGGTTGATAACAGACAGCCAGTATGATACTATATGGTCATATTGGCTTAAATTTACTCAGATTGGCGATATTCCTTTGAGAGAAGCCGTTAAGCGACTTGGATTACATAAAAACACGAAGCAGGAAGTAGGCAGATAATG